>NZ_JBDJKU010000010.1:0-80485 GCF_039673015.1 Stenotrophomonas sp. TWI1409 | reverse complement strand
GAGGTCCCCGGGGTCGTATCCCTGTCCTTCGGTAATGGGATCCGACCCCTGACGCATGGAAAGTGATGCAATTCTCACTTCATAATCGGGCACAGTGGCCGATATCCCCTTCGAGCCTCGCGCCGACGCGTGCTGGCGCCCGCCCCTGACCGTAGATTCCATGTCCGACGGCAACGACACTGCAGTGCATGATGTCCACGCGGCTGATGCCGCTGACGAACGTTTCCTGGTCCGTAATCCCCGCCAGCTGCGGCAGCTGCTGCGATCGTTGATCGACCAGCGATCACTGATCAATGCGCATATCGACGGCCGCGACCGCTCGTTCCCGACCGCGCTGCTTGAACTCGACGAGGGCGACGACACCCTGCTGCTCGATGGCAGCCCGCAGGAGGCGTCCAACCGCGCCGCCGAACAGGCCGACCATCTGCTGTGCTTTGCCCAGCTCGAACGCGTGCTGGTGCGGTTCCGCCTGCAGGCACTGCAACGTGTGGACAACGACGGCCACGTCGCCTTCCGTGCCCCTCTGCCGGACGAACTGGTCCATCTGCAGCGACGTGAGATGTACCGGCTGGAGACGCCAGTCACCGATTCGCCCCAGCTGCTGATCCCCGCCGGCGAGAGCCGTGCCGAAGCGCTGTCGATGCGGGTGGTGGACATCAGTGGCGGCGGCCTGGCGGTGGCCGTACCTACCGACTGCGCGGTGTTCAGCCTGCAGAAGCGCTACCCGGCGATGCTGTCGCTGCCCGACGGCCCCGACCTGGAGATCGAGCTGGTCGTCTGCAACCTGCTGCCGCAGCGCCAGCCCAATGGTATCGAGATCAAGCGCGTGGGCATGCGCTTCGACATCCTGCCGCGTGGCGCCGACAGTGCCATCCAGCGCTACATCTTCCGCATCGACCGCCAGCGCAAGGCGCGCCGCAACGGCGAGCTGTAAGGCCTCCCGACCGGTAGTGCCGGCCGCTGGCCGGCAATGGCCGCATCCACATTGTTGCCAGGTTGCCGGCCAGCGCCCGGCACTAGCGCTTCCCGTGTAGATCCACGCCATGCGTGGATGCCCCCATCTTCCCCGGTAGATCCACGCCATGCGTGGATGTCTTCCCCGGCACCTAAAGTCCCCCGACGAGGGGCCGATATCGAGCCTGACACCGGGACTTCCGGCAGAACCAGGACCCCTCGATGAACGACAAGACCAGCTCCGCCGCCAGCGCCGGTGGCGAATTCCTCAGCTTCACCCTCGGTGCCGAGCACTACGGCGTGGACATCCTCAAGGTCCAGGAAATCCGCGGCTATGACGCGGTGACCCGGGTCCCGGATGCACCGGACTACATCAAGGGCGTGATCAACCTGCGCGGCACCATCGTTCCGGTGATCGACCTGCGCCTGAAGCTGCGCCTGGACGATGCCCGCTACGACGCCTTCACCGTGATGATCGTGCTGAACGTCGACGACCGCGTGGTCGGCATCGTCGTCGACAGCGTCTCGGACGTGATCCCGCTGTCGGCCGAGCAGATCCGCCCGACCCCTGAATTCGGCGCCGCCGTCGATACCCGCTTCATCTCCGGCATCGGCACGCAGGACGACCGCATGCTGATCCTGCTCGACATCGAGACTCTGCTGGACAGCGCCGACATGGGCCAGGCCAGCGTCGTTGAAGACGCCGCTGCCTGATCGAACGGACCTGCTTCACGTTCTGGTCACAAACCCCTTCAGTTCCCTCCGGCAGTGCCGATAGGGGGACAGAAGCCGGTCGCGCAGGAGCGCGCAGAACCGGAACGACCATCACCATCCCCGGAGATACACCTCGATGAAGTCCCTGCTTGCGTTCGTTTCGGCCGCTGTCCTGGCCACCACTGCTTCCGCCGCGTTCGCCCAGTCGGCCGACATGATCCCGCCGGAACTGGCACCGCGCTCGGTCGGCAAGGACGGCATGGTCTGCGGCAAGGTCGAGAAGGCCCGCTATGCAGAAGGTTCCGAAGGCCAGCCGACCTTCCTGTACATGGGCGGCGCCTTCCCGCGCCACACCTTCTCGGCCCGCATCGCTGGCGAGAACCGCGGCAAGTTCTCCTTCCCGCTGGAAACCCTGGAAGGCAAGACCGTCTGCGTGATCGGCAAGATCCAGCGCGACGCCTCGCGCGCCGAAATCGAAGTCAGCTCGCCGGCCGGCCTGAAGCTGGCAAACATCAAGTAATCCGCTGTCCGTCGAACCACGCCGGACCTGGTGCCGGCGTGGTTTCTGCTGCAACCGGGCCCGATGCCCGGGCGCGTCTGCCTTAGGAGCTCGCAACGCCCATGCCGTGGATCAACAACCTGAAACTGATGCCGAAGCTGCTGCTGACCTTCGGTGTCCTCCTGCTGGTGATGCTGCTGCAGGGTATCGTCGCCTATCGCGGCCTGCACTCGCTGAACAACGTCACCACCGAGCTGGCGGGTTCTCGCATGGAGAGCATCCGCATGGCCGGCGAGATGCGCGGCATGCTGGGTGAATACCGCAACGCCGCCTATCAGCAGCTGATCCGCGCCAGTGACGACGTCAAGGCTGATGCACGCAAGCAGACCGTCGAGCTGCGTACCAGCATGGACAAGTCGATCAAGGACTATCCGAAGCTGGTCGACAACGCACAGCAGAAGAAGCTGTTCGACACCTTCGCCAAGGAGTGGAAGGATGCCCTGGCCTCCTATGACAGCGTCACCGAGATGCTGGAACTGGACCTGCCGGACGACGCCATCGATACCTTCGTCGGCGAGACCCGCACCAAGCACCGCAAGGCCGCTTCGGCGCTGGAAGCGCTGATCACCGAAGACAACCGCCTCGCCCGCGCCTCGCGCGAAGAGGCCGAATCCACCTACTCCGCCTCGGCCGTGCTGACCGTGATCGCCCTGCTGGGCGGCGCCGCACTCGGCCTGGTGCTGGTCTGGCTGTTTGCCCGTGCCCTGGTCGGCAGCGTGCGCGGCGCCGTCTCGGTTGCCAACGATGTGGCCGGCGGCAAGCTCGATGGCCACATCGACGTCAGCCGCCAGGACGAAGTGGGCGAACTGATGCAGGCGATGCAGCGCATGCAGCGCGACCTGCGCGAGCGCACCGAAACCGACCAGGCCATCGCCCGCGAGAACCTGCGCATCCGCACCGCGCTGGACTACAGCTCCACCGGCGTGTACCTGACCGACACCAGCAATACCATCGTCTACACCAATCGCGCCCTGCAACAGACCCTGAGCCAGTACCAGGACGACGTGCGCCGTGACCTGCCGGACTTCGACGCGCAGGCCTCGCTGATCGGCAAGCCGGTCACCGTGCTGGAGCATCGCGGCGAGATGGACCAGACCCTGCTGGGCAACCTGAAGGCACACGGCGTCGCCCGTCGCCCGATGCAGTACGGCGACGCCCAGTTCGCCCAGGTGGTTTCCACCATCCGCAATGAAGGCGGCGACACCGTCGGCTACGTGGTGGAATGGCGCGACCGCACCCAGGAAGCGCAGGTGGAAGCCGAAGTGGCCCGCGTGATCGCCCAGGCCGCCGCTGGCGACCTGTCCGGCCGCATCGATGCCACCGACAAGGAAGGCTTCTTCCTGCAGCTGGCCCAGCAGATCAACGGCCTGCTGGATGCCAACGCCGGCAGCATCGAACAGATCTCCGGCCTGCTCGCCGCGCTGTCGCAGGGTGACCTGACCGTGCGCATGCACGGCGACTACCAGGGCGTGTTCGCCCGTATGCGAGACGACGCCAACGCCACCGCCGCGCAGCTGAGCGAGATCGTCACCCGCATCAAGCAGTCCAGCCGCGCGATCAGCTCGGCCGCCGGCGAGATCGCCTCGGGCAACAGTGACCTGTCGCGCCGCACCGAGCAGCAGGCCGCCAACCTGGAAGAAACCGCCGCCTCGATGGAGGAGCTGACCTCGACCGTTCGCCAGAACGCCGAGCATGCCCGCCAGGCCAACCAGCTCGCCATCGGCGCGCACGGCGTGGCCTCGCAGGGCGGTGAAGTGGTCGGCCAGGTGGTCACCACCATGTCGGCCATCCAGGCTTCGTCGAAGAAGATCTCGGAGATCATTTCGGTCATCGACGGGATCGCCTTCCAGACCAACATCCTGGCGCTGAACGCCGCGGTGGAAGCCGCACGCGCCGGCGAACAGGGCCGTGGCTTTGCCGTGGTCGCCAGCGAAGTGCGTACCCTCGCCCAGCGCTCGGCCGCCGCGGCCAAGGAGATCAAGGGCCTGATCGATGATTCGGTCGGCAAGGTCAACGACGGCTCGGCACTGGTGCACAAGGCCGGCGCCACCATGGGCGAGATCGTCGCCTCGGTGCAGCGCGTGACTGACATCATGGCCGAGATCTCTGCGGCTTCGCAGGAACAGAGTGCTGGCATCGAGCAGGTCAACCAGACCGTGGTGCAGATGGACGAAACCACCCAGCAGAACGCCGCGCTGGTGGAAGAAGCCACCGCCGCCGCACGCGCAATGGAAGAACAGGCCGGTCACCTCAGCGAGGCCGTGTCGATCTTCGTGGTGGATGAAGCCGAGACCGTGGTTGCCCCGCGCATCGCCGCTGCCCCGGTCCCGCGTGCTGCCGCACCGGCCGCACCGGCCCCGGTCGCCCCGCCGGCCCGCCGCACCGCCGGTGGTCGCCCCATGGCCACCGAACTGGCCGATGGAGACTGGCAGGAATTCTGATGCCTGCCTGACCTGATGTACGAGAACGCCCTGGCCCTGCGCTGGGGCGTTTTTGTTTACGGGGTATCTGGATATCCAGCCAACGGCGAAGCCCCTCGGGGGGGTCGCGGTAGGCGCGTGGCTACTGAGGGTTGGCCGGGAGGGTGGGCTGCGCAGGGGCCGCTGCAAGTACGTCCATGTAAGCTCGGTCGCCGCATCCATGCGGCTCACGCCCCTGCGCAGCCCACCCTCCCGGCCACGGACAGTTTCCGTGCGCGTCCACCCCGGATTGAAGAAAGAAGAGCAAGAGCAACAGCACCGCTTCCGGGTTCAGATTCGCTTTCCGCAGGAAAACGGATCTGCCCCCTCTTCCCACTTGGAAAGCCAACGCTCTTGCCGTCCGTCACTGGAATGCCGAGCGGGCTGGGTCGGGGGGGGCTGGCGGGACCGTTGGCGCCATGGATGGCGCCATCGAGCCCCCAAGGACGGGTTTACGGCGTGTCCCGCCAGCCTACCCCGATCCAGCCACCCACTGAAAATTCAGAGCCGACCAACCGCCGTTGCTGTTGCTGTTGCTGTTGCTGTTGCTTCAAAAGCCTGCCGCAGGCAGCGCCGCAGCCGCCGCTGCAAGGAAACCTGAATACGTTCGGACACCGCACCTCAATCCCCCGCCCGCGCGGCCGATAACGGGGTTGTCACCGCTTGTCCCGCTGTGACCGGCACGGCGCCGCCCGCCCGCTTCGACCTGGTCCTGCTCGATGAATCTCATGCATCGCTGGCAACACTACTTCAGCAACCTCTCCGTCCGGCGCAAGCTCAACCTGCTGACGCTGCTCATCGCGCTTGGCGTGATCGCGCTCTCGGTGATCGCCGCCCGCATGCAGTACCTCGACCTGACCGAGACCCGCAAGACCGCGCTGAAGACCCAGGTCGAACTCAGCTACGGCATCCTCCAGCACTACCATCGCCTGGCCGGTACCGGCGAGCTCAGCGAGGACGCTGCCAAGGCCGCCGCCCTGCAGGCGCTGGAAGTGATGCGCGCCGATAACGATGCCTACTACTTCAACATCTACGACACCGGCTACCGCCTGCTGATGCACCCGTTCCGCAAGGACCTGGTCGGCAAGGACATGAAGGACTTCCGCACCGACGACGGCGTGCGCATCTACTACGACCAGGTGGAAGCAGCCAAGGCCGGTGGCGGCTTCGTCAACTACCGCTGGGCCAAGCCCGGCAGCAAGGGCGAGGTCGAGAAGGTGGCTTACGCCGGCCTGTTCGCGCCCTGGAACTGGGTGGTCAGCAGTGGCGTCTACATGGACGACGTGCAGAAGCAGGCACTGGTGTTCACCGCTATCATGGCCGTCTCCGGTGGCGTGCTGGTACTGATCGTGCTGGCCCTGAGCTGGCTCATCGGCAACCGCATCGCCATACCGCTGAAGCAGGCAACGGCCGTCGCCGAGGGTATCGCCCGCGGCAAGCTGGACAGCCACATCGGCCCGCAGCCGCATGACGAGACCGGCCGCCTGCTGGACGCCATGTCGGGCATGCAGCAGCAGCTGCACGCGGTGATCAGCGGCCAGCGCGAGATGGCGCGTCGCCACGACGGCGGCGAACTGAGCTACCGCATCGATGCCAGCGCCTTCCCCGGCGAGTATGGGCTGATGGTGCAGGAAACCAATGCTCTGGTCGGCGGCCACGTGCAGACCCTGCACGATGTGCTGGACGTGGTGCAGCAGTACGCGGTGGGCGATCTGAGCCGCGACGTCGCGCGCTACCCCGGCGAGAAGGCCGCGATGACCACCACCGTCGACACGGTCAAGGCCAACCTCGGCCGCATCAACGCCGAGATCAAGCAGCTGGCCAGTGCCGCCGCCGCAGGCGACTTCAGCCGCCGTGGCGACGCGCAGCGCTTCGATCACGATTTCCGCCTGATGCTGGAAAACCTCAACGCGATGATGGCGGTCAGCGATGACAACCTCGGCAAGCTCTCGCAGCTGCTGTCGGCCATCGCCGAAGGCGACCTGACCGCGCGCATGCACGGCGACTACCAGGGCGTGTTCGCACGCATGCGGGACGACGCCAACACCACCGTCACCCAGCTGACCCAGATCGTCGGCCAGATCCAGGCCAGCGCCGGCAGCATCACCCTGGCCGCCGGTGAGATCGCTTCGGGCAACAGTGACCTGTCGCGCCGTACCGAGCAGCAGGCAGCGAACCTGGAAGAGACCGCCGCGTCGATGGAGGAACTGACCTCCACCGTGCGCCAGAACGCCGAACACGCCCGCCAGGCCAATCAGCTGGCGATCGGCGCGCAGGGTGTTGCTTCCCAAGGCGGCAGCGTGGTCGGCCAGGTGGTCAACACCATGTCGGCCATCGAAGCTTCGTCGAAGAAGATCGCCGAGATCATCTCGGTCATCGACGGCATCGCCTTCCAGACCAACATCCTGGCGCTGAACGCCGCAGTGGAAGCCGCACGTGCCGGCGAACAGGGCCGCGGCTTCGCCGTGGTCGCCAGCGAAGTGCGTACCCTCGCCCAGCGCTCGGCCGCCGCGGCCAAGGAGATCAAGGGCCTGATCGATGATTCGGTCGGCAAGGTCGCCGAAGGCTCCAGCCTTGTGCACCAGGCCGGCAGCACCATGGGCGAGATCGTCGCCTCGGTGCAGCGCGTGACCGACATCATGGCCGAGATCTCCGCGGCTTCGCAGGAGCAGTCGGCTGGCATCGAGCAGGTCAACCAGACCGTGGTGCAGATGGACGAAACCACCCAGCAGAATGCTGCGCTGGTGGAAGAAGCCACCGCCGCCGCACGTGCGATGGAAGAACAGGCTGGCCAGCTGGCCGACGCCGTGGCGATCTTCCGCCTGGACAACCAGGTCTCGGCCGCGATGAAGGCAGTGGCCGCGCGTGTCGAGCCGGTGCATGTTGCCGCCGCCGTGGCGCGTCCGCGGCCGGCTCCGACGCCAGCACCGGTCCGCCGCAGCAGCAACGCCAGCACCTTCGTCGCCAGCGACAGCGACTGGCAGGAATTCTGAGACCCACCCGCGGCGGCTTCGGCCGCCGCCTCTGCCGATGGACACGTCCCCCGTGCAAAGTCCTACTCCCATCGTCACCGGCCCGCGCGAATTCGAGTTCGCCGACCGTGATTTCCGCCGCGTCTGCGACCTGATCTACCAGCGCGTGGGCATCGCCCTCGCCCCGGCAAAACGCGACATGGTCTATGGCCGCCTGTCGCGCCGCCTGCGCACGCTGGGCATGCGCAGCTTTCAGCAGTATCTGGACCATCTGGAGCAGGAAGACGGTGACGAATGGCAGGCGTTCACCAACGCCCTGACCACCAACCTGACCTCGTTCTTCCGCGAACCGCACCACTTCGACAAGCTGCGCGAGGAGCTGCAGCAGCGCGCCAGCCGCACGCCGCTGCTGCTGTGGTCGTGCGCCGCCTCCACCGGCGAAGAGCCCTACTCGATGGCGATCACCGCCTGCGAAGCCTTCGGCACCCTGAAGCCACCGGTACGCATCATCGCCACCGACGTCGATACCCAGGTGCTGGCCACGGCCGGCCGTGGCGTCTACAACATCGACCGCGTCACCAGCCTCGACCCGGACCTGCGCCGCCGCTACTTCCAGCGCGGCAGCGGCCCCAACGAGGGCCAGTGCCGCGTGCTGCCGGCACTGCGCGAGCTGATCGAGTTCCGTCCGCTGAACCTGCTCGCGCCGCGCTACGACGTCGGTGGCCCGTTCGATGCGCTGTTCTGCCGCAACGTGATGATCTACTTCGACAAGCCGACCCAGCGCGCGATCCTGGGCCGGCTGGTGCAGCACCTGTCCGACGATGGCCTGCTCTACACCGGCCACTCGGAGAACTACCTGCACGCCGCCGACCTGATCCAGCCCTGCGGACGCACCCTGTACCGCCGTGCGGCAAAGGCCGGCGCATGAACGCATCGCTGCGTACCGATGATGTGATGCGTTACCAGGACGCGCGCTTCAAGACCATTGCGGCCAAGCTGCTGCCGACCCAGTACCTGGTGGTCGACGACACCACCGCGCTGACCACTACACTCGGCTCCTGCGTGGCCGCCTGCCTGCGCGACCCGGTGCTGAAGATCGGCGGCATGAACCACTTCCTGCTGCCCGAAGGCAACGCCGGCGATGGCGCACCCGCGCGCTACGGCAGCTACGCGATGGAACTGCTGATCAACGACATGCTCAAGCGCGGCGCGCACCGCAAGCGCATCGAGGCCAAGGTGTTCGGCGGCGCCAACGTGCTCAAGGGGTTCACCAGCAATCCGGTCGGCACCCGCAACGCCGAGTTCGTGCGCCAGTACCTGCAGGCCGAGCACATTCCGATCATTGCCGAGGACCTGTGCGGCATTCATCCGCGCAAGATCTGGTTCTTCGCCGATACCGGCCGCGTGGTGGTGCAGCGCCTGCCGCACGCACACGAAGCCGAAGTGGCCGCGACCGAATCGGCGGTGCGTGCACGCCTGTCCAAGGCCCCGGTCACCGGCGGCGTGGAGCTGTTCGAATGACCCTGACCGGCAACGCCCCCTGCCGGGTCCTGATCGTCGACGACTCCGCCGTCGTGCGCCAGATGCTCACGGAAATCCTGTCCAGCGATCCCGCCATTGACGTGGTCGGCACCGCCGCCGACCCGCTGCTGGCGCGCGAGAAGATCAAGCGCCTGGCCCCGGACGTGATCACGCTGGACGTGGAAATGCCGCGCATGGACGGCCTGGCGTTCCTGGAAAACCTGATGCGCCTGCACCCGCTGCCGGTGGTGATGATCTCCTCGCTGACCGAACGCGGCGCCGACACCACCCTGCAGGCACTGGCGTTGGGTGCTGTGGATTTCGTCTCCAAGCCGAAACTGGACGTGGCGCGCGGCCTGCAGGGCTACGCCGACGAGATCATCGCCAAGGTCAAGATGGCGGCGCGCTCACGGGTGCGCCCGCTGGTGCGTGCGGCCGCTCCGAAACTCCTGCTGGAAGCAGCTCCTGCAATGCGGCCAGCTGCACCGCAGTTCCGCACCACCGACCGGCTGATCGCGATCGGCTCATCGGCCGGTGGCACCGAAGCGCTGCGTGTGGTGCTGGAAGGCATGCCCGCCGACGCGCCCGCCGTGGTAATGACCCAGCACCTGCCGGCCAGCTTCAGCAGCGCCTTCGCCGAACGCCTGGACCGGCACTCGGCGATGGCCGTGCGCGAAGCCAGCGACGGCGAAGCCGTGCTGCCGGGCCACGCCTACCTGCCACCGGGTGGCAAGCACCTGCGCATCATCCGCGACGGTGCGCGCTGGCGCTGCCGGGTCGACGACGGCCCGGCCGTGAACCGGCACAAGCCCGCGGTGGATGTGCTGTTCCGCTCAGTCGCGCAGAACGCCGGCGGTAACGCCATCGGTGCCATTCTCACCGGCATGGGCGATGACGGTGCACGCGGCCTGCTGGAAATGCGTCAGGCCGGCGCACCGACGCTGGTGCAGGACGAGGCCACCAGTGTGGTCTGGGGCATGCCCGGTGCCGCGTTCAAGCTCGGCGCCGCCGAGGAACAGGTGCCGCTGGAACGGATTGCGGAACGGTTGCTGGCGCTGGCGCGCGGCTGATTGCGCGCCCCGGCTCAAGGACTCCGCTTGCAGTAGATCCACGCCATGCGTGGATGCCGTTGTAGAGTCGAGCCACGCTCGACTCATCGCGCATGGCGCGAACAGCAGCCAAGCATGGACTCGGTGCTACAGGCCATCAGGCAACAAAAAAAAACCCGGCTTTCACCGGGGGTTCTTCGTTTCAACGGGTTGCCGGCCAGCGGCCGGCACTACCATGCGTCGTCCGCTCACAAAAAACCCCCGGCACGAGCCGGGGGTCTTCAGTTACCGCATCAGGCAGCAACCGTCTTGGCCACGTCCTGGTATTCCTCGATCTGGTCGAAGTTCATGTAGCGGTAGATCTCCGCACCATTGGCGTTGATCACGCCGATGTCCGCCATGTACTCCTCCTTGGTCGGGATGCGGCCCAGACGCGAGCAGATCGCCGCCAGTTCCGCCGAACCCAGGTACACGTTGGTGTTGCGGCCCAGGCGGTTCGGGAAGTTGCGGGTCGAGGTCGACATCGCGGTGGAACCTTCGCGGATCTGCGCCTGGTTGCCCATGCACAGCGAGCAGCCCGGCATTTCCATGCGTGCACCGGTGGCGCCGAAGGTGCCGTACACGCCTTCCTTGGTCAGCTCCGAGGCATCCATCTTGGTCGGCGGGGCCACCCACAGGCGGGTCGGCAGGTCACGCTTGCCTTCCAGCAGCTTGGCAGCCGCACGGAAGTGACCGATGTTGGTCATGCACGAACCGATGAACACTTCGTCGATCTTGGCGCCGGCCACTTCGGACAGGGTCTTCACGTCGTCCGGGTCGTTCGGGCAGGCCACGATCGGCTCATGGATGTCGGCCAGGTCGATCTCGATGACAGCGGCGTACTCGGCGTCGGCATCCGGCTCCAGCAGCTCCGGGTTGGCCAGCCACGCTTCCATCTTCTCGATACGGCGCTGCAGCGAACGCGGGTCCTGGTAACCCTCGGCGATCATCCACTTCAGCAGGGTGATGTTGCTGTTGAGGTACTCGATGATCGGCTCCTTGTTCAGGCGCACCGAGCAACCGGCCGCCGAACGCTCGGCCGAGGCGTCGGACAGTTCGAACGCCTGTTCGACCTTCAGCTCCGGCAGGCCTTCGATTTCCAGGATGCGACCGGAGAAGATGTTCTTCTTGCCAGCCTTGGCCACGGTCAGCAGGCCCGACTTGATCGCGTACAGCGGAATCGCGTTGACCAGGTCACGCAGGGTCACGCCCGGCTGCATCTTGCCCTTGAAGCGCACCAGCACCGACTCCGGCATGTCCAGCGGCATCACGCCGGTGGCAGCGGCGAAGGCGACCAGGCCCGAACCGGCCGGGAACGAAATGCCCACCGGGAAACGGGTGTGCGAGTCACCACCGGTGCCGACGGTGTCCGGCAGCAGCATGCGGTTGAGCCAGCTGTGGATCACGCCGTCGCCGGGGCGCAGCGAGACGCCGCCACGGGTGGAGATGAACTCCGGCAGGGTGTGGTGGGTCTTCACGTCCACCGGCTTCGGGTAAGCGGCGGTGTGGCAGAACGACTGCATCACCAGGTCGGCCGAGAAGCCCAGGCAGGCCAGGTCCTTCAGCTCGTCACGGGTCATCGGGCCGGTGGTGTCCTGTGAGCCGACCGAGGTCATCTTCGGTTCGCAGTAGGTGCCCGGGCGCATGCCCTGGCCTTCCGGCAGGCCACAGGCGCGGCCGACCATCTTCTGCGCCAGCGAGAAGCCCTTGCCGGTATCGACCGGCTGCACCGGCAGGCGGAACAGGTCGGTCGGGGCCAGGCCCAGCGCTTCACGCGCCTTGCCGGTCAGGCCACGGCCGATGATCAGCGGAATGCGGCCACCGGCGCGCACTTCGTCGAACAGCACTTCGGACTTGACCTGGAACTCGGCGATCACTTCACCGTTCTTCAGCGCCTTGCCTTCGTACGGACGCAGCTCGACCACATCGCCGTGCTCCATCTTCGACACGTCCAGCTCGATCGGCAGTGCACCGGCATCTTCCATGGTGTTGTAGAAGATCGGGGCGATCTTCGAACCCAGGCAGACGCCACCGGCGCGCTTGTTCGGGATGAACGGAATGTCATCACCGGTCCACCACAGCACGCTGTTGGTGGCCGACTTGCGCGAGGAACCGGTGCCGACCACGTCGCCGACGTAGGCGACCAGGTGACCCTTGTCCTTCAGCGACAGGATCTGCTGGATCGGGCCGCGCTTGCCGTCCTCTTCCGGGGTAAACGGCGCGTCGTCGCGCTTGTTCTTCAGCATCGCCAGGGCGTGCATCGGAATGTCCGGGCGGGTGGTTGCGTCCGGCGCCGGCGACAGGTCGTCGGTGTTGGTTTCGCCCGGCACCTTGAACACGGTGACGGTCAGGCTCTGCGGCACTTCCGGGTTGCTGGTGAACCACTCGGCGTCGGCCCAGCTCTGCAGCACGGCCTGGGCGTTGGCGTTGCCGGCCTTGGCCTTTTCCTGCACATCGTGGAAGGCATCAAATACCAGCAGAGTCTTCTTCAGACCGTTGGCGGCGATGGTGCCGACGCTGGCGTCGTCCAGCAGCTGCACCAGCGGGGCGACGTTGTAACCGCCGAGCATGGTGCCCAGCAGTTCGGTGGCGCGCTCACGGCTGATCAGGGGGTTCTGCTCGCTGCCCAGGGCGATCGCCGCCAGGTACGAGGCCTTGACCTTGGCCGCGTCATCGACGCCGGCCGGCACGCGGTGGGTCAGCAGGTCGAGCAGGAACTCGGCCTCGCCCTGCGGCGGGTTCTTCAGCAGTTCGATGACATCGGCCGTCTGCTGCGCGCTCAGCGGCAGCGGCGGGATGCCAAGCGCAGCGCGCTCGGCGACGTGGTGGCGGTAGGCTTCCAACATGACAACTCCCGGGTAATGCGTAGGTTGAAAAAAAGTGGGCTCAGGCTTGCGGCACGATCAGCTTCAGGCCCTTGAAGTAGTCGCGGTAAAACGTGTCGTTCCAGGTGATCAGGCCATCGCACTGCAGCAGTGCGTGGGCGCCGACCATGAATTCGTCCAGGCTGCGGCGGCTGCCGCTGCGCTGGCGGTGGCGGCGGTGCATCTCGCCGGCGCGCAGCGCCGACTTGGCTTCCATCGGGTTGAAGTGCACGCCCATTTCTTCCAGCGCTTCGAGCACCTCGGCACCGCCACGCAGCGATGCGCAGACCTCGGCCAGGGTCGCGCCGCAGACCACCACGCGGCCACCGACCAGGCTCTGCCTGAGGATGGCTTCCACGGCATCGGCCTGCGGGCCATTGCTGAGCAGCTCGACCAGCACCGGAGAGTCGACGGCGATCATCACGGATTATTCCTCGTCACGCACCGCACGTACCGCTGCGTCGGACGATTCGAAACCGTCCAGCGCGAACTTGCCGCGCGCCCGTGAAATGGCATCGTCAACACTCTTGCGCAGGATGATGCGGCTGCCGTCCAGCTCGACCTTCAGCAGCGTGCCCTTGGTCAGGCCGAGGGCATCACGCACCGCCTTGGGCAGGGTGATCTGTCCGCGTTCTGCAACAGTGGCTTCCATCGGTAGGCCCTCCAGAGTATGCACAAATTATACATACTTCCCTGGGCATACTTCCACCCTGAACAGGACCGGCAACCCGCCAGCCCTTGCCTCGCAAAGGATCGGCCACAAACGTGACATACGCCATACACCTTCCCCTGTAGTCTGGAACCGATGCCGCAGGCCGGAACCCGGCCCGGATGAATCCATTCAGTCTGGGGTTCATACTGGGACCACCGGGGCCGTCAGGCCCGCGGCGACCGCAAGCAGGTCCGCCCATGCGCGGGCCACTGCAAGCCATCCGCAAGAAGGAGTTACCCCGCATGAGCGATTCGTTCTCCACCCGCAGCCAGCTGAACGTCGGCGGCAAGACCTACGACTACTTCAGCCTGCCCACGCTGGGCCAGCGCTTCGATATCTCCCACCTGCCCTACTCGATGAAGATCCTGCTGGAGAACCTGCTCCGGCACGAGGACGGCGGCATCACCGTCGGCAAGGACCACATCGAAGCCGTGGCCCGCTGGAACCCGGCGGCCGAGCCGGACACCGAAATCGCCTTCATGCCGGCGCGCGTGGTCCTGCAGGACTTCACCGGCGTGCCCTGCGTGGTCGACCTCGCCGCGATGCGCGACGCGGTGGTCAAGCTCGGCGGCTCGCCTGAGCAGATCAACCCGCAGATTCCCTCCGAACTGGTCATCGACCACTCGGTGCAGGTCGACGTGTTCGGCAAGCCGGACGCGCTGGACCTCAACGGCAAGATCGAGTTCCAGCGCAACCAGGAACGCTACGGCTTCCTGCGCTGGGGCCAGAAGGCCTTCGACAACTTCAAGGTAGTGCCGCCGAACACCGGCATCGTCCACCAGGTGAACCTGGAGAACCTGGCCCGCGTGGTGATGACGGCGGACAAGGACGGCAAGGCGGTCGCCTACCCCGATACCGTGTTCGGTACCGACAGCCACACCACCATGATCAACGGCATCGGCGTGCTGGGCTGGGGCGTGGGCGGCATCGAAGCGGAGGCGGCCATGCTCGGCCAGCCGTCGTCGATGCTGATCCCGCAGGTGGTCGGCTTCAAGCTGACCGGCAAGCTGCCCGAGGGCGCCACCGCCACCGACCTGGTGCTGACCGTCACCCAGATGCTGCGCAAACTGGGCGTGGTCGGCAAGTTCGTCGAGTTCTTCGGTGACGGCCTGCAGCACCTGCCGCTGGCCGACCGCGCCACCATCGGCAACATGGCCCCGGAATACGGCGCCACCTGCGGCATCTTCCCGATCGACGCCGAGTCGCTGAACTACCTGCGCCTGTCCGGCCGCAGCGAAGAGCAGATCGATCTGGTTGAAGCCTATGCCAAGGCGCAGGGCCTGTGGCACGAACCGGGCAGCCCGCACGCGCAGTACAGCACCACGCTGGAACTGGACATGGGCACGGTGAAGCCGTCGCTGGCCGGCCCGAAGCGTCCGCAGGACCGCGTGCTGCTGGAAGACGTGCAGAAGAACTACCGCGAAGCCCTGGTTGGCCTGACCACCAACCGTGACAAGCGCAGCGACGATGTCTCCTCGTTCGTCAACGAAGGCGGCGGTGCCGCGGTCGGCAACGAGCAGCTGGCCAAAGGCTACGCCGACATCGAAACCGAAGAAGGCCGCAAGGTCCGCCTGAAGGACGGCGCGGTGGTCATCGCGGCCATCACCTCGTGCACCAACACCTCCAACCCGGCGGTGATGATCGGTGCTGGCCTGCTGGCCCGCAACGCGGCCGCCAAGGGCCTGAACCGCCAGCCGTGGGTGAAGACCTCGCTCGGCCCAGGTTCGCGCGTGGTCACCGATTACCTGGAAAAGGCCGGCGTACTGAAGGAGCTGGAAAAGATCGGCTTCTACGTGGTCGGCTACGGCTGCACCACCTGCATCGGCAACTCCGGCCCGCTGCCGACCGAAGTCAGCGCCGGCATCGCCACCGGCGACCTGGTGGTCACCTCGGTGCTGTCGGGCAATCGCAACTTCGAGGGCCGCGTGCACCCCGAAGTGAAGATGAACTACCTGGCCAGCCCGCCGCTGGTGGTGGCCTACGCCATCGCCGGCACCACCGACATCGACCTGACCACCCAGCCGCTGGGTACCGGCAGCGATGGCCAGCCGGTGTTCCTGCGCGACATCTGGCCGAGCAACAAGGAAATCGGCGACGTCATCGCCGCCACCATCGGCCCGGAGATGTTCAAGCAGAACTACGCCGACGTGTTCAAGGGTGATACCCGCTGGAACACCATCGCCTCGCCGGACGGCAACCTGTACGCGTGGAGCGATGCGTCCACCTACATCAAGAACCCGCCGTACTTCGATGGCATGACCATGCAGACCGGCAGCATCGACGATGTGCACGGTGCACGCGTGATGGGCCTGTTCGGCGATTCGATCACCACCGACCACATCTCCCCGGCCGGCAACATCAAGAAGGACTCGCCGGCAGGCCGCTTCCTGCAGGAGCGCGGCGTGCAGCCGGCCGACTTCAACAGCTACGGCAGCCGCCGCGGCAACGATGACGTGATGGTCCGCGGCACCTTCGCCAACATCCGTATCAAGAACCTGATGTTCGGTGGCGAGGAAGGCGGCAACACCCTGTACTACCCGGCCGGTGGCGGCCAGCCGGAAAAGCTGGCGATCTACGATGCGGCCATGAAGTACAAGGCTGACAAGGTGCCGCTGGTGGTGTTGGCCGGCAAGGAATACGGCACCGGCTCGTCGCGTGACTGGGCGGCCAAGGGCACCCTGCTGCTGGGGGTGAAGGCGGTCGTGGCAGAGAGCTTCGAGCGCATCCACCGCTCCAACCTGGTCGGCATGGGCGTGCTGCCGCTGCAGTTCCGCAACGGCGAGAACGCACAGAGCCTGGGCCTGGACGGTTCGGAAGTGATCGACATCACCGGCCTGCAGGACGGTGCCAGCAAGCGCGCCACGGTTACCGCGACCAAGGCCGACGGCACCAAGAAGACCTTCGAAGTCTCGGTGATGCTGCTGACCCCGAAGGAAGTGGAGTACTTCCGTCATGGCGGCCTGCTGCAGTACGTGCTGCGCCAGCTGGCCAGCAAGTAACGCGTCACCTGTAGAGCCGAGCCTGCGCTCGGCTACATTGCCACAGCATCAGCCGAGCATGGCTCGGCTCTACAACACGAAGAAGGGCCGGATCCTCGCGGATCAGGCCCTTCCTGTTTCTCCGCAGCCAGGCATGGCCTGGCTCTACTGCGTCACCGACGGCATCGGGATAGATGCCAGGTGCCCGATCACCGGCGCGGTGCGTCCGGGTCGGTGCGCAGTGCCTTCAGCAGGCCCCACATGTAGAACGCCAGGGTGAACGAGAACGGCAGGCCGCACAGCACCACCGCGGTCTGCATCGCACTGAAGTTGCCGGCCAGCAGCAGGCCGACGCTGGCCACGGTGATGCCGGCCGCCCAGAACACGCGCAGCCAGATCGGCGCGTCATGGCCGTCTTCCACGCCATCGTCAACGCGACGGGTGCACAGGTTGGCGATCATCAGCGTGCCCGAATCGACCGGGGTCAGGAACAGCACGAAGCCGATCACCACCGCGGCACCGGCCACGTACGGCGCGCCGGGCAGGTATTCCAGCAGCTTGAACAGCGTCATCGCCGCATCGTGCTGGGCCACATCACCCAGGATCGCCTGGCCGTGATTGAGCACCAGGTCGATGGCGGTATTGCCGAAGATCGACAGCCACGCCAGGGTGAAGCCGAGCGGGATCAGCAGCACGCCCATGATCACTTCGCGGATGGTGCGACCACGCGAGATGCGCGCCACGAAAAGACCGACGAACGGCGCCCAGGCGATCCACCACGCCCAGTAGAACAGCGTCCACGAGCCCATCCACTCACGGCCCTTCGGGTCGTTGAGGTACATGTCGAAGCTCTTGCGCACGAATGCGCCGAGATAATCGCCGGTGTTCTGGATCAGACCATCGAACAGGTGCAGGGTCGGGCCAGTGACCAGCACGAACAGCAGCAGGCCGCACAGCAGGCGCACGTTGAGGTTGGAGAGCCAGGCAATGCCCTTCTCCACGCCCGCCACCACGCCGATGGTGGCCACCACCATCATCACCAGCACGATCGCCACCAGCACCTGCGGCGTATCCGGAATATGGAACAGGTAGACCAGGCCGGACTGCACCACCAGCGCGCCGATGCCGAGGTTGGTCACCATTGAGATCAGCGTGGCAAGGATGCCGAAGCCATCGACCATGTCGCCGATGCGGCCATGGATGCGCTCACCGAAGATCGGGTACAGCGCCGAGCGCAGCGCCAGCGGCAGGTCGCGGCGGTAGGCGAAATAGCCCAGCGCCACGCCGACCAGCGCATACAGCGCCCAGCCGTGCAGGCCCCAGTGCAGGAAGGTCAGCACCATCGCCTCGCGGCCGGCGGCCACGGTACCGCCGGGCTGCCCGGGCGGATTGAGGAAATGGTCCAGCGGCTCATAGGCGCCGTAGTACAGCAGCGCGATGCCGATGCCGGCCGAGAACAGCATCGACACCCAGGCCACGTAGCCGAACGCCGGTGATTCCTCGTTGTGGCCCAGGCGGATGCGGCCATACGGTGAGAACGCCAGCCACAGCACGAAGCCCAGGCACAGCACGATCAGCAGCATGTACCACCAGCCGAACGCCGCCGAGACTTCGGCCTGCGCCCACTGCAGCCAGTGCTCGCTGCTTTCGGGATAAAGAACGGTGAGCAGCCCGAGGATGCCGATCGACACCGAAGAGCTGAAGAAGACAAAACGGTTCAAGCGCAGGGGCGAACGCTTGGGATGAGCCAGGGAAGACATGGGGTCGTCTCATCAAGTCCGAGGGGGCACATGGGCGGGGCCGGACCGGTAAACCGGGCCCATGGCGTGGGGCGCGAGCGCATCCTAGGGTTTATTGATTGAACGTTCAATCAATAAAAAGCATAATGGCGGGCAGCCCGATCCTTCGGGTCGCAATCCGTGGAGAGACAATGCCGAAGAAAGGCGTGGAACCGGTACGGCGCGAGCAGCTGATCCGGGCCACTTTCCAGACCATCGACGAGATCGGCATGGCCGATGCGACCGTCGCCACCATCGCGAAGAAAGCAGGGCTGTCCAGCGGCATCGTCGCCCACTACTTCGGCGACAAGGACGGCCTGCTCAATGCTGCAATGCGGCAGATCCTGCGTGAACTGAAGGACGCGGTCGCCCGCTACCGTGCCGACGCTGGTGACGACCCGCGCGAGCAGCTGCGCGCCATCGTCGATGGCAACTTCGACGACAGCCAGATCAACGGCACCGCGATGCGCGTCTGGCTGACCTTCTGGGCCGCCAGCATGCACCAGCCGGAACTGGCCCGGCTGCAGCGCGCCAACGACCAGCGCCTGTTCTCCAACCTGTGCCACCAGTTCAACCGCCTGCTGCCCCACCCGCAGGCCCGCCTGGCCGCCCGTGGCCTGGCCGCGATGATCGACGGCCTCTGGCTGCGCGGCAGCCTGGTCGGCGGCCAGTTCAACGCCGAGAAGTCCCGGCGCATTGCTTACGGCTACATCGACTTCCAGTTGCAGGCTGTCGCGCTATAAGCGCTTCAGCACCCGCCCCCTTCCAAGGAGTACGCCCCATGACCACCCTGCCCGTCCAACAGCTCTACATCCACGGCCAGCGCGTCGATGCCACCAGCGGCAAGACCTTCAGGACCGTGAACCCGGCCACCGGTGACGTGATCGCTGAAGTGCAGGTCGCCAGCCAGGCCGACGTCGAACGCGCCGTGCAGAGCGCGGCCGAAGGCCAGAAGGTGTGGGCGGCGATGACCGCCATGGAACGCTCGCGCATCCTGCGCCGCGCCGTCGAGATCCTGCGCGAGCGCAACGACGAACTGGCGTACCTGGAAACCCTGGACACCGGCAAGGCGCTGGCCGAAACCACCACCGTGGACATCGTCACCGGCGCCGACGTGGTCGAGTACTACGCCGGCCTGGCCACCGCCATCGAAGGCATCCAGCTGCCGCTGCGCGAATCGAGCTTCTTCTACACCCGCCGCGAGCCGCTGGGCGTGGTCGCCGGCATCGGCGCCTGGAACTACCCGATCCAGATCGCCATGTGGAAGTCGGCCCCGGCCCTGGCCGCCGGCAACGCGATGGTGTTCAAGCCGTCCGAAGTCACCCCGCTGACCGCGATCCGGCTGGCCGAGATCTACACCGAAGCCGGCGTGCCGGCTGGCGTGTTCAACGTCGTGCAGGGCCCGGGCCGCGAGATCGGCCAGTGGCTGACCGAGCACCCGGTGATCGAGAAGATCTCCTTCACCGGCGGCGTCGCCACCGGCAAGAAGGTCATGGCCAGTGCCGCATCCTCGTCGCTGAAGGAAGTGACCATGGAGCTGGGCGGCAAGTCGCCGCTGGTGATCTGCGATGACGCCGACCTCGACCGCGCCGCTGATATCGCGGTGATGGCCAACTTCTTCAGCTCCGGCCAGGTCTGCACCAACGGCACCCGCGTGTTCGTGCCGCGCAGCATGCTGGCCGCGTTCGAAGCCGCCGTGGTCGAGCGCGTCAAGCGCATCCGCATCGGCGACCCGATGGCCGCCGAGACCAACTTCGGCCCGCTGACCAGCTTCCCGCACATGGAAAACGTGCTGCGCTACATCGAAAGCGGCAAGGCCGAAGGCGCCCGCCTGCTGACCGGCGGCGGCCGTGCCACCGAAGGCGCGCTGGCCAATGGCGCCTACGTGCTGCCGACCGTGTTCTCCGACTGCCGCGATGACATGACCATCGTCAAGGAAGAGATCTTCGGGCCGGTGATGAGCATCCTTGCCTACGACGACGAAGACGAAGTGGTGCGTCGTGCCAACGACACCACCTTCGGCCTCGCCGCCGGCGTAGTCAGCAAGGACGTCAGCCGCGCCCACCGCATCATCCACCGCCTGGAAGCCGGCATCTGCTGGATCAACACCTGGGGCGAATCGCCGGCCGAAATGCCGGTCGGCGGCTACAAGGAATCCGGCGTCGGCCGTGAGAACGGCCTCTCCACCCTCGGCCACTACACCCGCATCAAGTCGGTGCAGGTGGAACTGGGCGACTACGCCAGCGTGTTCTGATCGGCGCGCCCCGAGCGCGCACCTTCGTCCGGCCACCGCGCCGATCCGACATTCCGCCGGGACGCCTGCATGCAGCGCGCCCCGGCCTGCAGGAGACACCCATGAGCACCCATAACGAGTACGACTACATCATCATCGGCGCCGGTTCGGCCGGCAACGTGCTGGCCACCCGCCTCACCGAAGATGCCGATGTCAGCGTGCTGCTGCTGGAAGCCGGTGGCCCGGACTACCGGCTCGACTTCCGTACCCAGATGCCGGCGGCACTGGCCTTCCCGCTGCAGGGCAAGCGCTACAACTGGGCGTACAAGACCGATCCCGAGCCCTTCATGAACAACCGCCGCATGGACTGCGGCCGTGGCAAGGGGCTGGGTGGCTCGTCGCTGATCAACGGCATGTGCTACATCCGCGGCAACGCGATGGACTACGACAACTGGGCCAGCATGCCCGGCCTGGAAGACTGGACCTACCTGGACTGCCTGCCGTACTTCCGCAAGGCCGAAACCCGTGACATCGGCCCCAACGACTACCACGGTGGCGAAGGTCCGCTGCGGGTGACCACGCCGAAGGCCGGCAACAACGAGCTGTTCGCCGCGATGGTCGAGGCCGGCGTGCAGGCCGGCTACCCGCGCACCGACGACCTCAACGGCTACCAGCAGGAAGGCTTCGGCCCGATGGACCGCACGGTGACCCCGAAGGGCCGTCGTTCCAGCACCGCCCGTGGCTACCTGGACCTGGCCAAGCCGCGCCCGAACCTGACCATCGTCACCCACGCGCTGACCGACCGCATCCTGTTCTCGGGCAAGCGTGCGGTGGGCGTGCAGTGGCTGCACAACGACCAGCCGCAGCGTGCCACCGCCCGCCGCGAAGTGCTGCTGTGTGGCGGCGCCATCGCCTCGCCGCAGATCCTGCAGCGCTCGGGCGTCGGCCCGGCCGACCTGCTGCGCAGCCTCGACATCGACCTGGTGCACCACCTGCCGGGCGTCGGCGCCAACCTGCAGGATCACCTGGAGATGTACCTGCAGTACGAGTGCAAGAAACCCGTCTCGCTGGCCCCGGCTCTGAAGCTGTACAACCAGCCGGCCATCGGTGCCGAGTGGCTGTTCCTGGGCACCGGCATCGGCGCCAGCAACCAGTTCGAGGCCGGTGGCTTCATCCGCAGCGACGCCGAATTCGACTGGCCGAACCTGCAGTATCACTTCCTGCCGGTGGCGATCAATTACAACGGCTCCAACCCGATCAAGGCACACAGCTTCCAGATGCACGTCGGTTCGATGCGCTCGCCCAGCCGCGGCCGCATCCACGTGCGTTCGAAGGATCCGCGCGAACATCCGAGCATCCTGTTCAACTACATGTCGCACGACCAGGACTGGCGCGAGTTCCGCGCGGCGATCCGGATCACCCGCGAGATCTTCGCGCAGCCGGCACTGGCGCCGTACAGCGGCCGCGAGATCTCGCCGGGCAGCGCACTGCAGACCGATGCGCAGATCGATGCGTTCGTCCGCGAGCATGCCGAGACCGCCTACCACCCGTCGTGCTCGAACAAGATGGGCCATGCCGATGACCCGATGGCGGTGGTCGACGGCCAGGGCCGCGTGCACGGGCTGGAAGGCCTGCGCATCGTCGATGCCTCGATCATGCCGCAGGTGGTGACCGGCAACCTCAACGCACCGACCATCATGATGGCCGAGAAGCTGGCCGACGTGATCCGTGGCCGCACCCCGCTGGCCCGCAGCACCGCGCCGTACTACAAGGCCAACGGCGCACCGGTACGCAAGCAGAGCTGACGCAAGCGCCCCGCTTGTGGCCACGGTACTGCCGGGCCCGGGGCCGCCACCCCCCCAAACCCCCAACAGCCCCCAGTGCCGCCCCCCGCCCGCCCGCGGCCCGCCACCCCCCGCAACCCCGACCGCCCGCAGAGGCCGCCCACCGGCCGGCATTACCAAGCAAAGAGGCCCTTCGGGGCCTCTTCGCGTTTTCCCTACGGCGGGGTATGCTGCAATGAACGGCCATTGTCGATACGCTCAGGGCCGTAACCTAAAACATCACGATTCCTGGAGGGGGAATATGAGTCTGGATCGTCCCTGGCTGCAGAGCTATCCGAAAGGCGTTCCCGCCGAAATCGACGTCAACGAATTCCATTCGGTCGCCTCGGTCTTCGACGCTTCCGTCGCGAAATTCCGCGACCGTCCCGCCTACTCCAGCTTCGGCAAGGTCCTCACCTATGGTGAGACGGACGCGCTGGTCACCCAGTTCGCCGCCTACCTGCTGGGTGAGCTCAAGCTCAAGAAGGGTGACCGCGTCGCCCTGATGATGCCCAACTGCCTGCAGTACCCGGTGGCCACCTTCGGCGTGCTGCGCGCCGGCCTGACCGTGGTCAACGTCAACCCGCTGTACACCGCGCGCGAACTCAAGCACCAGCTGGTTGATGCCGGCGTCAGTGCCCTGGTGGTGGTCGACAACTTCGGCGACACCGTCGAACAGGTCATCGCCGATACACCGGTCAAGCACGTGGTCACCACCGGCCTGGGCGACCTGCTCGGCGCCAAGGGCGCGATCGTCAACTTCGTGCTGAAGTACATCAAGAAGATGGTGCCCAACTACCACATCAAGGGCGCCGTCCGCTTCAAGCAGGCGCTCAAGCTGGGCAGCCGCCACGCGCTTCCGCCGGTCGAGATCGACCACGACGACATTGCCTTCCTGCAGTACACCGGCGGGACCACCGGCGTGGCCAAGGGCGCGATGCTGACCAACCGCAACCTGATCGCCAACATGCAGCAGGCGTCGGCGTGGCTGTCCACCTCGGGCATCGAGCCGGGCAAGGAAGTGATCATCACTGCCCTGCCGCTGTACCACATCTTCGCGTTGACCGCGAACGGCCTGGTCTTCATGAAGTTCGGTGGCTGCAACCACCTGATCACCAACCCACGCGACATGAAGGGCTTCGTCAAGGAGCTCAAGGGCACCCGCTTCACCGCCATCACCGGCGTCAACACGCTGTTCAACGGCCTGCTCAACACCCCGGGCTTCGACGAGATCGACTTCTCTTCGGTCAAATTCACCCTGGGCGGCGGCATGGCGGTGCAACGTGCCGTGGCCGAACGCTGGAAGAAGGTCACCGGCGTGACCCTGGTCGAAGCCTATGGCCTGACCGAGACCTCGCCCGCGGCCTGCATCAATCCGCTCACCCTGCCCGAGTACAACGGTGCCATCGGCCTGCCGATCCCGTCCACCGATGCCTGCATCAAGGACGACAACGGCAACATCCTGGCGCTGGGCGAAGTGGGCGAGCTGTGCATCAAGGGCCCGCAGGTGATGAAGGGCTACTGGCAGCGTCCGGAAGAAACCGCCACCGCCATCGATGCGGACGGCTGGCTGCACACCGGCGACATGGCGAAGATGGACGAACAGGGCTTCTTCTACATCGTCGACCGCAAGAAGGACATGATCCTGGTGTCCGGCTTCAACGTGTACCCGAATGAGGTCGAAGACGTCATCGCGATGATGCCGGGCGTGCTGGAAGTCGCCGCCGTCGGTGTCCCGGACGAAAAGTCCGGCGAAGTGGTCAAGGTCGTGATCGTGAAGAAGGACCCGAACCTGACCGCAGAAATGGTCAAGGAACATGCGCGGGCAAACCTGACCGGTTACAAGCACCCCAGAATCGTAGAATTCCGAAAGGAGCTGCCGAAGACCAACGTCGGCAAGATCCTCCGTCGCGAGCTGCGTGATACGCCCGCCCAGTAAGGGTTTCCGGGCAACGGGAGAGTACAGGGACCCCGCCGGAGACGGCGGGGTCTTTTTATTACCGGAACATGGCCGGTACAGCGCTTGCGGGCGGTTCACGACGGGTGCATAGAATCAGTCGCCGCCGCACGTTCAGCCCGCCCCCTCACTCCTCTCCGTCCGCTCTGCGGTTGGCCGGACGGTCACACGGAGAACTCCCATGTCCGCAGTACGCCCCATCATCACCCGTCCCTCGCAGCACCCTACCCTGCGTATCACCGAAGAACCCGAGCGGGATGTCTACTGGATCCACATGCACGCCAACCTGGTCAACCAGCCGGGCCGGCCGTGCTTCGCCTCGCGTCTGGTCGATGACATCGTCGACTACCAGCGCGAACTGGGCGATCGCCTCAGCGCCTCGCACGCTCTGTCACCCCATGTCGTTCTTGCCTCGGACAGCGACGTGTTCAACCTGGGTGGCGATCTCGAACTGTTCTGCCGCCTGATCCGCGAGGGCGACCGTGCCCGCCTGCTCGACTATGCCCAACGCTGCGTGCGCGGCGTGCATGCCTTCCATGCCGGCCTGGGCACCCGTGCCCACAGCATCGCCCTGGTCCAGGGCAATGCACTGGGTGGCGGCTTCGAGGCCGCACTGAGCTGCCACACCATCGTCGCCGAGGAAGGCGTGTTGATGGGCCTGCCCGAGGTGCTGTTCGACCTGTTCCCGGGCATGGGCGCCTACTCCTTCCTGTGCCAGCGGATCAGCCCGCGGCTGGCGGAGAAGATCATGCTGGAAGGCAA
Organism: Stenotrophomonas sp. TWI1409; assembly: GCF_039673015.1. Classification (NCBI taxonomy): domain Bacteria; kingdom Pseudomonadati; phylum Pseudomonadota; class Gammaproteobacteria; order Lysobacterales; family Lysobacteraceae; genus Stenotrophomonas; species Stenotrophomonas sp. TWI1409. Next base: position 55,111 of record NZ_JBDJKU010000010.1, on the reverse strand, counting down.
CCTCTACACCGCCAGCCAGCTGAAGGAAATGGGCCTGGTCGACATCGTGGTGCCGGTGGGCGAAGGTGTTGCCGCAGTCGAACAGGTGATCAAGGAAAGCCGACGCATCCCGCACGCCTGGGCGGCGATGCGTGAGGTAAACGAGATCGCCACCATGGTGCCGCTGCATGAAATGATGCGGATCACCGAGATCTGGGTAGACACTGCGATGCAGCTCGGCGAGAAGTCCCTGCGCACCATGGATCGGCTGGTACGGGCGCAGGCCCGGCGCAATGGCGACCCGGCCTGACCGTCTGGCGGGTCAGGACGGGCTGCGCTCGCTGTCGTCGCGGTGCGATGCTCCCGCACTACGGGCAGCCAACGCATTCCTGCCGTTGCGCAGGGCGGTCGCCAGGCTGCCGAGGCGGGCGTTCCATTCCCCCTTCAGCTGCCAGTCCGCCATGCGCATGATTTCGCCACTGGAGGCGGCAACCTGGACAAGCCCCAGGTTGCTCGCCACACCGCGCAGCGCGTGTGCGTGCTCGCGGAAATCCTCCCAGGCCTGGCGCTCGCCGCAGCCCTGCAGCTGGCCCATGCTCGCGTCGACGTCCGCCAGGCACTGGTCGATGAACTTGCGTTCGAAGCCATCGCCCATACCCAGCGACGCCAGCTCGTCCAGCACCGCGGTATCGAGCACGCCATCGCCAACCGGCAATGCCGGCACCGACTGGATGCCGGACTCGGCGCGGGTGTTGGCGGCGACATCGGCCAGCACTTCCAGCAGACGGGTGGCCACCACGGGCTTGGCAAGGAAGGCGCGGGCACCGGCCTGCTCGCAACGCAGGATGGACTCGGGGGTGACGTCCGCGCTCAGCACCATGACCGGAACGTAAGGCATGCCACTGGCCTGCATCACCCGCAACTGCTTGAGCAGGTCCAGTCCGCTCATGCCGGGCATGTGCAGATCGACGATCGCTGCGTCGTAACTGGCCTGCTCCAACGCATCGAGCACTTCGGCGCCGCCATTGACGCAGGTGACCTTGTGGCCGGCCTTCTCCAGCAACCGCTGCAGCACCATGCGGTTGGCTTCGTGGTCGTCGGCCACCAGCACCCGCAGGCTGCGCACGCGCGCACGATGGCGCAGGAAGGGATTGGAGAACGCGATGACATTGCCGGCTTCAGCCACCTCGGACGGAACCGCCGGGGCTGATGAAGTGTCTGCGACGTCCAGCGTGATCTCGACCCAGAACACGCTGCCACGCGGGCTGTTCGGCGCATAACCGACCTGCCCGCCCATCGACTCGACCAGGCCCTTGGCAATGGCGGTGCCCAGACCGGTGCCTTCATGCCGGCGGGCCAGGCCGACATCGCCCTGCTCGAAGGCATTGAACAGCCGGCCGCGCAGCGCCACCGGCACGCCGATGCCGCTGTCGACGATCTCGAATCGCAGGCGCATCCGCTCGCTGCCCAGCACATCGGGGCTGGACACGCGCAGATGCACGTAGCCGCTGTCGGTGAACTTGACCGCGTTACCCATCAGATTGAGCAGGATCTGCTGCAGATGACCGGCATCACCCAGCAGGCGCGGCGGCACGTTGTCATCCACCTGCACGCGATAATCGAGCGACTTGGAACGGGTCTGCGGGGTCAGGATCAGGTTGATCGCCTGCAGCACGTCGGCCAGCGCGAACTCGTGCCACTCCACGCGCACCTTGCCGGCTTCGATCGCGGAGATGTCCAGCACCTCTTCCACCAGCGCCAACAGACTGCGGGTCGAGGCCTGGATGGTGTTCAGACACTCGCGCTGTTCGTCGTCCAGGCGGGTGGTGGCCAGCACTTCGGTCATGCCGGCCAGCCCGTTCAACGGCGTGCGGAACTCATGGCTCATGTTGGCCAGGAAACGGCTCTTGGCTTCGTTGGCCTGGCGCGCCTCTGCCACCGCCCGGGTCAAGGCATGCAGCAGCGAATCGAAGTACAGCGGAATCGCGCCCAGGCCCAGCAGCAGGCCCCAGCCCAGATAGTCGTGGCCGCGCCAGTACGGCGACAGCATCACCGTGCACAGGAAGGCCAGGCAGCCCATGGCCGTGGCCACGCGCAGGTAGGTGCTGCCGTAGCGCATGCCGTTGCCGATCGTGACCCACAGCATCACCGCATACAGCGGTGCCGCCGGCTCACCCTGGATGGTCATGATCCAGGCCATGCAGGTGTAGTCGGTCAGCATGCCGATCACCCGGCGCACATGCGACACACCCGGATTGACCAGGATCGCGGTCAGCAGGCCGGCGGAAATGGTCAGCTCGAAGGCGAGGATCAGCCACGTCGCAGTCAATGCCTCACCGCCGCCGCTCAGCGAGCGCCAGCCGAGATAGCTGATGAACAGCGCAGTGATGATGATGCGGATCAGGTTCTGCGCGTGCTCGCTGTCCTCGCGCCCGGACAGGCGTTGCTTGAAGCGTGCCAGCAGCGAGCGCTTGTCGGAGCCAGCGGCGGGAGTCGTATCCATGGTCGGATGTCGCATCCTTCGGCGCAGCAGGGAGGAGCAGCACAACGGTACTGCCAGCAACCCCAACCACAGGGAAATGGCCAGCCCCAGGTTGGCCTGCCAGTAAGGGGTCAACAGCACGGTGGTGCCGAAACTGACCATCGCCAGCACGATGGCAGCGGCCAGGTAACGCGGCCCGAAGCGCAGGCCGTTGCCCACCGTGACCCACATCACCACCGCATACACCCACGCCAGCGGCTCACCCATCTGGATCATGCCGACCGCGATCAGGCCGTAGTCGGCCAGCATCCCGGCCACCCGCCGCGGATCGGAGCGCTCCGGCTTCCACAGCAACCAGCCAATCAGCAGCAGTGACAGGCCCAGCCCGGTCAGCACCGTTGCCAGCACGCCCTGGTATTGATCCAGCCGATGCAGACGGGCACCGGACAGCAGCACATAGACCAGGATCAGCGAGATCAGCGCCACCCGCACGATCGCCTGGCCATGCTCCGAATCCGGACGCTGCGCCAACCGGCGCTTCACGCGTGCGAACAGGTCCTGCATGTCACCCACCCGGTCGCGTCGATGCCGTCGAGTGCTGGGCGCAGATATCCATCAACTGCTGGTGGCCGCGCATCAGCGCATCCACGCAGCGTGGATCGAACAGGCGGCCACGCTGGGCATACAGATAGGCCAGTGTGGCTTCCATGGTCCATGCTTCCTTGTACGGACGGGGTGAGATGAGTGCGTCGAAGACGTCGGCCACGGCGACGATGCGCGCTTCCAGCGGAATCGCCTCACCGACCAGCCCATCCGGGTAGCCGCTGCCGTCGTAACGTTCGTGGTGGCGCAGCGCGATCAATGCGCCGACCTGGATGAAGCGGTTCTGGCTGCCACTGAGCAGCTCATGGCCGATGCGTGGGTGCCGCCGCATGATCGCCAGCTCCTCGTCGTTGAGCTTGCCCTGCTTGAGCAGCACTGCATCGGGAATGGCGATCTTGCCCATGTCATGCAGCGGCGCGGCCATCTCGATCAGGCGCACGTCGTCTTCGGGCAGGCCGAGCTGCTCGGCGATCAGCCCTGCCACGCGCGCCATGCGTTCGAGGTAGGCACTGGTGCCAGCATCACGGAACTCGATCGCCCGAGCCAATCGCGACAGGGTCTCGCGCTCACGCTCTTCAACCTCGTGCATGCTGGCCAGCAAGCGCTGCTCCAGCGACAAGGCGCGTTGCTTCACGTTCTCGGTCTGCTGGCGCAGCTGCAGCAGGTTGTAGCAGCGCGCACGCAGTTCGCGCGGGCGGATGGGCTTGACCAGGAAGTCGATGACCCCCGCTTCCAGCGCCGCCTGACGGATCGGCTCGTCGCCGACCACGGTGATCAGGATCACCGGAATGTCGCGATGCTTGGGCAGGCGACGGAAACGGCGGGCGAACTCCAGCCCGTCCATTTCCGGCATGCGGTAATCGAGCAGCAGCAGGTCGACCGGATGCGCCTCGCACCAGGCCAATGCGGTCAACGGATCACCGAAGTCATACACGCTCAGTTCCGGCGCGATATCTTCGATGACGTGACGCAGCATCGTCCGGGCGGACGTCTGGTCGTCAACAATGACGATGTTCAACGCGTACTCTGCCTGGTTTCTCGACCATGCTGGATCATCAGCAGGCGAGGATACCCTGCCGCTGCGAACGCTCGCACCCTGCATCGGCCTGACTCCCGTGTCATGCGTCCCGGTTCATGATCGTCATCACATTGTGAAGCGGACTCTCCACAGTGCGCACTCCCCCTGGCGCCGATCAAGCCACAACAGACGTCAAGGTAGTGCATTAACGATACGCCGAGTGCGGGAGGCGTCAATCGCGCCGTCTCATTTCGCGACGGCGCGCACAAACAGGAGTCAAAAAGACGACTTACTGCTCCGGACGCATGTACGGGAACAGCAGCACATCGCGGATCGAGCTGCTGCCGGTCAGCAGCATCACCAGGCGATCGACGCCGATACCGAGGCCGCCGGTCGGGGCCATGCCGTACTCCAGCGCACGGATGTAGTCGGCGTCGTAGTGCATCGCCTCGTCATCGCCGCCCTCCTTCGCGGCCACCTGGGCCTGGAAACGCTGGGCCTGGTCTTCCGGGTCGTTCAGTTCGGAGAAGCCGTTGGCCAGCTCCTTGCCGTTGACGAACAGCTCGAAGCGATCCGTGTAGCCCGGGTCGTTGTCATTGGCACGGGCCAGCGGCGAGACCTCCACCGGATGGTCGGTGATGAAGGTCGGCTGGATCAGGGTGTGCTCGACGGTGGCTTCGAAGATCTCCAGCAGCAGCTTGCCCCAGCCGTAAGACGGCTTGACGCGGATCTTCAAGCGCTCGCAATGGCGCAGCAGCGCCTCGCGGTCGGTGCAGTCGGCAGCAGAGATTTCCGGGTTGTGGTGGCGCACAGCCTCGTCCATGCGCCAGCGGCGGAACGCCGGGCCCAGGTCGATCTTCGCGCCGTCCCACTCCACTTCGGTGGAACCGTTGACGGTCGTGGCCACGTCACGGATCACGCCTTCGGTCAGGTCCATGATCTCGTTGTACGTGGCATAGGCCTCGTACAGCTCCATCATGGTGAATTCCGGGTTGTGGCGGGTGCTGACGCCTTCATTGCGGAAGTTGCGGTTGATCTCGTACACGCGCTCCAGGCCACCCACGGTCAGGCGCTTGAGGTACAGCTCCGGCGCCACGCGCAGGTACAGGTCCAGGTCCAGCGCATTGTGGTGGGTGGTGAACGGCTTGGCCGCCGCGCCGCCGGGGATGTAATGCATCATCGGCGTTTCGACTTCCAGGAAGTCGCGGTTGTCCAGCCACGCGCGCATCGCGCGGATGATCTTCGAGCGCTTGATGAACACCGCGCGCGACTCCGGGGTCACGATCAGGTCGACATAGCGCTGGCGGTAGCGCTGCTCGACGTCGGCCAGACCATGCCACTTGTCCGGCAGCGGGCGCAGCGACTTGGTCAGCAGGCGGATCGATTCGGCCTTGACCGACAGCTCACCGGTCTTGGTACGGGTCAGGCCGCCTTCGACGGCGATGATGTCGCCCACGTCCCAGCCCTTGAAGGCGGTGTAGGCATCGCCCAGCACCGTGCCCTGCAGGAACAGCTGGATGCGGCCGGACTCGTCCTGGATCTGCGCGAAACTGGCCTTGCCCATGATGCGCTTGGCCATCAGGCGACCGGCCATCTTCACCTGGCGGCCGTTGCCTTCCAGGGCCTCGGCGGTCCACTGCTCGGCGTCGGCGAATTCTTCCTGCAGGCGGCCGGCGAAGTCCTCGCGACGGAAGTCGTTCGGGTACGCGATGCCCTGCCCACGCAGCGTTTTGAGTTTCTCGCGGCGCTCGGCGATCAACTTGTTTTCGTCAACGGGGGGGGTATCGGTAGCTTCGCTCATGGATCTGCGGGAATCGTGTAGTGAGGGGGGATGTTGCGCCCGGCACAGCCGGTTGCCCAGCATACCAAAACCGCCCCGCCCCAGCCCTGGGCCGGGCCCCTGCCTGGTCGTCGCCAACCTTGGTTGGCGGTCCGTGTGTCGATCAAGGTCGACACCTACCAGGCCCACTGCCCGCCGCCTGGTAGCCGCCAACCTTGGTTGGCGCTCCATCGTGTCGACCAAGGTCGACACCTACCAGGTCCGCTGCCCGCCGCTCTGGTAGCCGCCAACCTTGGTTGGCGGTCCGCGTGTCGACCAAGGTCGACACCTACCGGATTCCGGGGAACCGATGCCCCGGTAGGCGTCAACCGTTCCCGGGAAACGCCTGCCGCAGCTCGTCCACCAGCACCCGCTGGTTCTCCGAGTAGTCGATCGGCACCGATACCAGGTGCACCCCACCCTCGTTGAACGCCGCCTCCAGCGTCGGGATGAACTGCTCGATGGCCGTCACCTCATGCCCCTTGCAGCCATAGGCTTCCGCATACTTCACGAAATCCGGGTTACTGAATGTCATGCCGTAGTCGGTGAAGCCATCCACCGCCTGCTTCCAGCGGATCATCCCGTAGGCGCCGTCGTTGAGGATCAGCACCACCAGGTTCAGGCCCAGCCGACGCGCGGTCTCCAGCTCCTGGCTGTTCATCATGAAACCGCCATCGCCGCACACCGCCAGCACCCGCCGCTGCGGGTACAGGATCGAGGCCATGATCGCCGACGGCAGGCCCGCGCCCATCGTCGCCAGCGCGTTGTCCAGCAGCAGCGTATTGGCCACCTGGGTGCGGTAATTGCGCGCAAACCAGATCTTGTACATGCCGTTGTCCAGCGCCACGATGCCGTCCGGCGGCATCACCTGGCGCACGTCGTGCACCAGCCGCTGCGGGGTGAATCCAGCTTCCTCGGCACGGTCAGCCAGGTGTTCCAGAATGGTCGCGCGCAGCGGTAGCAGCGCGTCGGCGTTCGGCACTGCACCTTCGATACGGTCGGCCAGCTGGGTCAGCGAACGGCCGATGTCACCGATCACTTCCACCTGCGGGAAGTACACCTGCTCCACCGCTGCCTGCGAATAGCCGATATGGATCACGGTCGGCCCACCCGGGCGCATCACGAACGGCGGCTTCTCGGTGACCTCGTGGCCGATGGTCACGATCACGTCGGCCTGGTCGATCGCCATGTGCACATAGTCTCGCTCGGTCAGCGCCGCGGTACCCATGTACAGGCCCGAACCACCGGCCACCGCGCCCTTGCCCATCTGCGTGGTGAAGAACGGAATGCCGGCACGCAGCACGAACGCCGACAGCGCTTCGCTGGACTGCGGCCGCGACGCCGCCGAGGCGATCATCAGCAGCGGGCGCCTGGCGTTGCGGATGATCTCCGCCGCGCGGTCCAGTGCTTCCGGACTGGCAATGGGACGATCCACCGCGTGCGGCGGAATCAGCGCCACGTCCCCGACCTCATCGGCCGCGATGTCTTCGGGCAGCTCCAGCAGCACCGGGCCCGGGCGCTCTTCCAGCGCGGTACGGAATGCCTCGCGGACGATGGTCGGAATGGTGCGCGCCGACACGATCTGCCGCGCCTGCTTGGTCAGCGGCTTCATCGTGCTTACGATGTCGACGATCTGGAAGCGTGCCTGCTTGCTGGCGACGATGCCCTTTTGGCCAGTGATCATGATCACCGGCCACGCGCCCAGCAGCGCGTAGGCGGCACCGGTGGTGAAGTTGAGCGCGCCCGGGCCAAGCGTGGCCAGGCACACGCCCGGCTTGCCGGTCAGGCGGCCATAGGTGGCCGCCATGAACACGGCCGCCTGTTCGTGGCGGGTGATGACCAGCTCGATGCTGGAATGGCGCAGCGACTCGACCACGTCGAGATTCTCTTCGCCGGGAATACCGAAAATACGCTCGACGCCTTCGTTCTCAAGCGCGGCGACGAGCAGATCTGAACCCTTGGACATTGGAATGCCGTCCTTTTCGCTGGACTGATGATGGATCGTTGCAGGAAGGATGGAAGCTGCGCGTCAACGCTTGTCGAACCACACCGTCTGCGCGTTGACGAATTCGCGGATGCCGAAGTGCGAGAGCTCACGGCCGAAGCCGCTCTTCTTCACGCCACCGATCGGCACGCGCGGGTCAGAGGCGGAGAAACCGTTGACGAACACGCCGCCGGTCTGCAGCCGGCGCGCCAGCTGCATGGCCCGTGCGCGGTCGCCGCTCCACAGGTTGCCGCTGAGGCCGAACTCGCTCTGGTTGGCCAGTTCCACCGCATGGTCGGCATCGCGGGCGCGGCTGATCGAGGCCACCGGCCCGAAGGTCTCGGTATCGAAAGCCTGCATGCCCGGCTCCACGTCGGCCAGCACGGTGGGGGCGTAGAACGCGCCCGGGCGATCCAGCTGATGGCCGCCGACCAGCAGCTTCGCGCCCGCGTCCACCGAGGCCCGTACCTGCGCGTCCAGCTGCTCCAGCAGGTCCTGGCGTGCCATCGGGCCGATACGGTTGCCGGCTTCACGGCCGTCGCCGATGGTCAGCGCCTGCACCTTCTGGCAGAACTGTGCCACGAACCGGTCGTAGACCGCGTCTTCGACGATGATGCGCTTGCCGGCGATGCAGACCTGCCCGGTGTTCTGGAAGCGCGAAGCCACCGCTGCATCGACCGCAGCGTCCAGATCGGCGTCGGCCAGCACGATGAACGGATCCGAGCCACCCAGTTCCAGCACCACCTTCTTCAGCGCCTGCCCGGCCTGGGCGGCGATGCTACGGCCGGCGGCCACGCTGCCGGTCAGGGTCACCGCCGCGATGCGGTCATCGGCGATCGCGCGGCTGGTGCCGTCGCGGCTGATGTTGGCGGCGATGAAGGTGCCTTCCGGCAGACCGGCATCGCGCCAGGCGGCGTCGAGCAGCTGCGCGGTACCGACGATGTTCTCGGCCGGCTTCAGCAGGAAGCCGTTGCCGCCCATCAGGATCGGTACCGCCGCGCGCATCACCTGCCAGTAGGGGAAGTTCCACGGCATGATGCCCAGCACCACGCCCAGCGGCAGGTAGGACACGTAGGCCTTGTCGTCGGGCACCTGGGTCGGTTCGTCGCGCAGGAACTGCGCACCGTGGTCGGCGTACCAGTCGCACAGCACGGCACACTTCTCGATCTCGGCCAGCGACTCGGCCTGGACCTTGCCCATTTCGGCGGTGGCCAGCGCGGCCAGCTTTTCACGGTCACGGCGCAGTACCACCGCCATCGCACGCAGTACGTCTGCACGCTGTTCAAGGCTCCTGGCGCTCCAGGCCGCAAAGCCGACCTGGCCGCGATCCAGGATTGTTTCCAGTTCGGCGTCGGTGGCGAAGGGATGGCTGGCGATCTGCTGGCCGGTGGCCGGATCGCGGGAAATGGCGGTGCTGGGGGCAGCGGACATGCAGGTCTCCTGGTGTCTCGACAACGGGCGGCGGCCCGTCTCCTGCACAGGAATGTGGACCCGATCGACGGGCACAACAAGGCGTCTGCTTATCCTGTGACCTGCACTTACCTGCCTGAATGGGGTTATCGGCAGGGCTGCGCCCTGGGTACGCGCCATCGCATGCGCGCTGCCGCTCCCACGCTTCGCTACGCGAACCGCGGGCCCCACTTACCAGCTCCCAGACCCCCGCCGCTTCGCGGCCGCCCCCTGACTCAGGGGGCTCTGCCCCAGACGCGAGTCGGTCGCCACAGTAGATCCACGTCGTTCGTGGCTGAATCTCTTTCGGAATCAAATATCTCCAATTGAGATCGAAAACCATCCACGCATGGCGTGGATCTACCAGATCACGAGAAACTGTCAAAGGCGGGGCGGTGTCGGGGTGCGGGGTGTCAGCCGCATGGATGCGGCTGCCAAGCCTACACGGACGTACTTGCGGCGTCCCCGCACTCCGACACCGCCCCGCCACGCCACGGATAGCTCGCTGTTGCTGTTGCCGTTGCTTCGGCTTGAAGCAGGTGCAGGGCTGCAAGCCCTGCCGAACAACCCCCTACCTACGCGGCAGGTAGGTCACCAGTGACAGGTCGTGCCGGCTCTCCGGCACCAACGCCACGTACTGCAGGTCCAGCAACCCGCGCGTTGGGTGGTTCAGCTTCTTCGCACCTTCGTCGAACCGGCGCACGTCGTGCTCCGGCCACCACTGGCGGAACTCCTCGCTGTGCGCAGCGATGTCCTCGGCCAGCGCCAGGAACGGGGCCTTGTCCGGCGCCTGCGCCATCGCCGCGCGGAAGCCGGCCAGCAGGCCGCGGGTCATTTCTTCCCAGTTGAGGATCAACGTGCGGTACGGCGGGTACAGGAACATCAGCCGCAGCGTGTTGCGCTCATGTGGCGCCAGCTGGCTGTAGTCCACGAACAGGTCGGCGATGGCCGGGTTCCAGGCCAGGATGTCGTAACGGGTATTGCGCACGTAGGCCGGGATCGGTTGCATCGCTTCGACCAGCTGGCGCAGGCCATCGGTCACTGTCTCGTCGGGAGATTCCAGTGGCACCCCGTAGCCGGACAGCGCGAACGCATAGGCGCGTTCGTCGTCACTCATGCGCAGTACCTGCGCCAGGCGCTCAAGCACCTCCGGCGAAGCGCGCACTTCGCGGCCCTGTTCGATCCAGGTGTACCAGCTGACGCTGACCCCGATCGCCAGCGCCACTTCCTCGCGCTTCAGGCCCGGGGTGCGCCGGCGCCCGGCCGGGAGGCCGAGCGTGGCGGGGTCGACACGGGCGCGGCAGGCCTTGAGGAAGCCGCCGAGTTCCTTGCGTTCACTTTCGCTGCGCATCATCGGCCCGTCCTACACTTTGTAGCGTCGAGCCATGCTCGACGCATCCACCAGCTCGCGAAAAGCAGCCGAGCATGGCTCGGCTCTACACAAAAACGGTTCAACCACCCTCGGCGTTGCGCGCGAGGGTGACAATCTCCGCGCAGGCACGTCGATCAGGCATCGACGCGCTTGGAGCCCACAGCCAGGCCGGCCTTCAGGCTGGCCTCGACGAACTCGTCCAGGTCGCCGTCCAGCACCTTCTGCGTATCCGAACGCTCGATGCCAGTACGCAGGTCCTTGATACGGCTCTGGTCGAGCACGTAATTGCGGATCTGGCTGCCCCAGCCGATGTCGGACTTGGTGGCTTCCACCGCGTCCTTTTCGGCGTTGCGCTTCTGGATCTCCAGCTCGTACAGCTTGGCGGCCAGCATCTTCATCGCGTTGTCGCGGTTCTGGTGCTGGCTGCGGCCGGTCTGGCAGGCCACGACGATGTTGGTCGGGATGTGGGTGATACGCACCGCCGACTCGGTCTTGTTCACGTGCTGGCCACCGGCACCGGACGAACGGTACACGTCGGTACGCAGGTCGGCCGGATTGATGGTGATGTCGATGTTGTCATCGATCTCCGGCGACACGAACACCGAGGTGAAGCTGGTGTGGCGTCGGTTGTCCGAGTCGAACGGCGACTTGCGCACCAGGCGGTGCACGCCGGTCTCGGTCTTCAGCCAGCCGTAGGCATAGTCGCCTTCCACGCGCAGCGTAGCCGACTTGATGCCGGCGACGTCGCCACCGGAGACTTCCATCAGCTCGGTCTTCCAGCCGCGCGATTCACACCAGCGCAGGTACATGCGCAGCAGGATCTCGGCCCAGTCCTGGGCTTCGGTGCCACCGGCACCGGCCTGGATGTCGACGAACGCAGCGGCATTGTCCATCTCGCCGGAGAACATGCGCTGGAACTCCAGCTTCTCGACGTGCGACTGGTGCTTGTCCAGGTCGGCGACCACGGCCAGCGCGGTGTCCTCGTCCTGCTCAGACTCGGCCAGCTCAAGCAGTTCGGTGGCATCAGCCAGGCCGTCCAACACCGAGGCGATGCCGCCCACGGTCTTTTCCAGGCTGGAACGCTCGCGGCCCAGGTTCTGGGCGTATTCGGCGTTGTTCCAGACGTCGGGGCTTTCCAGCTCCCGCGTTACTTCTTCAAGACGCTCTTTCTTGGCGTCGTAGTCAAAGATACCCCCGAAGCGACAGCACGCGATCGGTCAGATCGGTGATGCGCTGGCGGACAGGATTCAGTTCGATCATGTCGGCGGTTATGCATTCAAAAGATGACTGGTAATGATACCGCAGGCCGGGGATGCCCGGAATGAGGGCCTCACCCTGCCCCCAGCGCCTGCCGCAGCAGCGGTAGCTGGCGCCGGCTGCAGGGCACCTTCGCCCCGTCGGCCATGTGCAGCAGGGCCTCGCCGCCGTCCAGCGGCTCGATCGAGCGCAGCTGGCCCCGATGGATCAGCCAGCTGCGGTGCGGACGCAGGAACTCGCCCGGGTCCAGCCGCTGTTCCAGTACCGCCATGGTGATCCGCAGCGGGTAGTCGTGGCCGCGTACCCGCAGGTTCACGTAGTTCCCCGCCGCCTGGGCGTACTCCACGTCGGCGGTGGCGACCAGGAACTCCTTGCCCAGCTTGCGCACCAGGAAGTGCTGGGGGCGCTCGACCGGCTCCACCGGCGGGCCGACATCGGGCTCGGCCAGCAGGTGCGCTTCACCCTGCCGCTGGCGGCCGAACCAGGCCACGGCGTGCACGGCAATCACCAGCAGGCTGTAGGTCTGCACGTCCTTGAAGAACTCGTAGAACCACTGCGCCGGCCAGGCGCCATAGGTGTAGTGCTGGCCAATCAGGGCGAAGGCCAGCTTGCGCATCAGCACCATGGCACTGACATGCAACAGCCACCAGGCAACGCCACCCAGCACGTAGAAGCCGACCCGGCGCCGCCAGGTGTCTGCATGCAACGGCCACCGGTGAGCGGCGGCATGCAGAAGTGCCAGCAGGCCCAGGCTGGCAAGCGCACTGCTGAACTCCTCGATCGAAGCCGCAAGGCCCGGGAATGGCTGGGCGTCCCGCAATGCCCGCATCCACTGCGCCAGCACATTGCCCGCAGCGGTACACAGGAACAGCAGCGACCAGAACACTGCAGCCATGCCCGCGCGGTTGGGACGATCTGCAACAAGGGCGGGATCGACCGCCGGATCTCCATTTTCCATGCCGCCATTGTTGCCCATCCGACCCTTTCCGCATCGGCCATTGGTCCCAACAACCCCTCCATTGGACCCTGCAAGGCTGCCATTGCACCCTATCCGCTGGCGACGCTGAGCCTTGCGGCAGAAGGTGAAGCATCCTCCTGACGCCCATTGCCATGCACCGTCGCCACGATCTGGACACCCTGCGCATCGCCGCCTTCGCGTTGCTGATCCTCTACCACGCCGCCATGGCCTATGTGGCCGGCTGGGACTTCCACCTCAAGAGCGCCTACACCGCCGAATGGCTGCAGTGGCCGATGATCGCGCTGAACCGCTGGCGCATGCCGCTGCTGTTTGCCATCAGTGGTATCGCCTTGGGCCTTTCCCTGCCAGACCACGGGCGACTGCAGCACACGCTCCGCCGTAGCTGGCGCCTGCTGCTGCCCCTGGTCTTCGGTATCGTCGCGGTGGTGTCCCTGCAGGCCTACTGCGAGGCCTTGGACAAGGGTGACGTGGCACCGGGGCTGGGCCATTTCCTGTGGCGCTACTGGCAGTTCCGGCCGTGGCCGGGCGCGCACTTCAGTGGTGCCGCCTACGGCTTCACCTGGAATCATCTCTGGTACCTGGCCTACCTTCTGCCCTACACGGTGCTGGCGGTCGTGCTGGCCAGCCTGCTCCGACCATTGCGCAGGGCGCTGCCGCGCTGGCAACCCGGTGATCGCCTGCTGGGCACCCTGCTGCTGGCGCTGCCGGTAGCCTGGCTGGCCTGGTCCCTGCTGGTACTGATGCCGCGTTGGCCACCCACCCATGCCCTGCTGGACGACGTGTATGTGCATGCCGAGTCGCTGCCACTGTTCCTCGGCGGCTTCCTGGCGGCACGCTGGCAGCGCGGCTGGGATCTGCTGGTGCGCGGGCGTCGCCTGACCCTGGCCCTGGCGGTGCTGGGGCTCTGCCTGGAGCTGGGCATCCGCGCGCTGGCCCGCCTGCCGCATGTGAGCGATCTGGATGCGTGGGTGCTGGCACTGCCGTGGGCCCAGACCGAACGCGTCGGCCGCGCGTTGTATACGTGGTGCATGCTGCTGACGCTGTTCGGCTGGGCACGCGTGCTGCTGGACCGCCCCTGGCCCGGGCTGAACTACTGCCGCGAAGCCGTGTTCAGTTGGTACATCCTGCATCAGACTGTGCTGATCGTTCTGCTGTACGCGCTGCGCCCGCTGCAGCTGGGCCCGTGGCTGGAACCTGCACTACTGGTGGCTGGCACGATAAGCGGCTGCCTGCTGATCCACGAGCTGCTGATCCGCCGCTCGCGCTGGCTGCGGCCGCTGTTCGGCCTGCGTGCCGATCCGCCAGCGTCGCCGATTGCACGCGCCGCAACGGCGCGCTGAGTTCGGTGCCGTTGTAGAGCCGAGCCCACGCTCGGCTGCTTCTGCCGTGAGCCGAGGCTCGGCTCCACCTTGAGGCAGTCGAGCAAGCTCGACTCTACAAAAGCCCGGGATCGATCATTTCACCTCGAACTCGCCCACAAGCACGGTCTCGGCGCGGTCCTTCAGCCGCATCGTGACCATCTGGTCCTTCTGCTTCGGCGTGCCCCAGTGCGTGGTCAGCCGCAGCATCAGGGTCGTCGCACCGGTCACCAGCTGCTGGCGGCTGCCGAAGTAATTGGCCTCCACCTTGTACTTGCCGGGCTTGGCATTGCGCAGCGAGAACTGCTCGGGGCCATAGCCGCCGGTGAAGTCCTGCGACATCTGCCCGCCTTGGTAGGTCAGGCGGTTGCCGTAGTACGCGCGCTCGCCGTTCGGGTCGGTCACCCACAGGTCCATGTCGCTGTTGTCGGCATCCCACGACAGCACCACGCGCAGGTCCAGCGGCATCGCCTGCAGCAGGCGCGGGTCGATGCTGCGGGTATCCAGCCGTGGCGTGCTGCGTGCCACCAGGTTATTCAGCTCATCCAGCGCGATCAGGGCGATGCCGTCGAAGCGGTTGTCCCACGGCCGCACCACCACCTGATACAGCGGCGCCAACGCCTGCTGCGGCTTGCCCGCAGCCGCCAGTGCCAGGCCAAGATCGCGGAAGCTCTGCGGTTCTTCCTGGCCCATCGCCAGCACCTGCTCGAACACCGGCACCGCCAGCGCGGGGGCATCCGCCTGCATCAACCGGTAGCCGAGCACACGCAGCAGGTGGCGGTTGTCCAGGTCCATCTCGGCCAGGTTCGACAGCACGCGCAGTGCAAGTTCGCGCTGGCCCTGCTCCAGCAACAGATCGGCCACATCGAGGAAGAACGCGCTGCTGTCGGCATATGCATCGCGCTCGGCCAGGTAGCGGTCATACAGTTGCGACGCCGGGCCCTGGCGCAGCCGCCGGGCGATGGCCGAATCCGGCTGCCAGGCCGCCAGCTGGATGCCGAGCTCGCCCTCGTTGGCGGCAGCGGGCGCAGCGACACGACCACCAGTGACCGTGATTGAATCCAGGGCCTTGTTCGATGCGGACGCTGAGCGACGTGCGCGCGCGCTGCTGGCTTCCATACGCTGCTCGGCGGCTGCGGCCATCGGTGCCGGCGCGGGCGGTGCCGCGGGGGCCGGCGCAGCGAGCATCGCCACCGGCGCCGAGTCCATCGCGTAGTCCGCGGATGCAACTTCCAGCGCCCCGCCTTTCAACTGTGGAGGCGCTCCCTTCGGCCAGCTGCGGTTCCACCACTGCTGGCGCTCCTTCCAGCGTGCGGCAACCTGGTCCAGGCGCTGGCGATCGGCGGCGGCGCGATCGCTCACCTGCCGTGCGAAGCGGGCATCGTACTCGGCGCGCAGTTTGCCGGACGGGCGGATCGCGTAGCGCAGGTAGTCGTCCAGGGTTTCCAGCACGATCAGCGAGGTGTCCGGTCCGACCAGGCCGAACTGCTGCGACAGCAGTTGCATTGCCTCGCGGTTGCCTCGGCGGTCGGCGCCGAGTTGCTGCAGACGGGCCTGCGCCCACAAGCCGGCCAGCAGCTCACCGTCGTCACTCTTCTGCGTTGCCGGCAGCGCCTGCCATTCACCGCCGCCCACGCGCACCCGCATCGGCACGCCGTCCGCCGCAAGGCGGGCATGCAGCCATAGCCAGCCTTCGGCCTCGCTGCGACGATCGATCACAACATCCTGTACGCCACGGCCCGCATCGACCTGCACGTCCAACGGCGACGACAGCAGTTCGCGAGCGGCCGCATCAACATCCTTGCCCAGCGCGACAAAGCGACCGCCATGCGCTTCGCTCCAGCCGCGCAGGCGCACTACATCGGTTCGCGCACCAGCACTGCTGACCGCGAACAGGCGCTGCTGCGGTGCGAGTGCTGGCAGTGCTTCCGGTCCATAGGTCAGCAGGCCATCGCTGACCAGCAGGTATTCCTTCACGCTCGGTTGCGGCTGCCACTGCGCCAGCGCGCTGGCACCGTCAGGGCGTACGGCCTGCAGTGCTGCACGCAGCTCGCTCCAGTTGCCTGCACGGACACGGAAGCGACGCATCGGTTCGGCACGGTCACGCAGCACGGTCAATGCCACAGTGCCGTCACCCAGCGCTGCGAAATAGCGATCCAGCAAGGCGAACTCACGTGTGCGATCGCGCTGGCCCGCCGAACCGGAACCGTCCCACAGCAGGCCGATTTCGCTGGGAAGCGTGCGCGGCGTGCGGCTGACCGTCACCGGCAGCTGCGCCAGCAGGAAGTGACCATCCTGCCAGGGTGCCACCTGCACCTGTGCCTGACGTGCCGCCGGCAGGCTCCACTGCAGCTGCGCCGGCAACTGCGCGCCCCTGCCCTGCCACTGCAGCCGGCCTGCGTTGATACGGAACGGAGCCGTACCTGCGGTGGCCGCTTCCGGCGCCTGCAGCTTCAGCTCAACCGATGCAGCGCCAGCGGCGAACTGCAGCGGCAGCGTCCACTGCCAGCCCTGGCCGGCGAAGGCCAGCGGTTCGCGAATCACCAGCTGCACGCGTCGGCTGCCACCGGCCGGCAGCGGATAGATGCGCAGGCGGAACTGGTTGCCGGCGGTCTGTTCCAGCAGGCCCGGGTCGACACCGCGGCGGGCGATTTCCTCGAATACCTGGCGGCCACGGTCCTTGGGCACCGGCACGGCGTCACGCAGTTCACCGTTGATGTCCAGCGCGAAGCCCGTGATCTGCTGGCCATCGGCCAGCGGGAACTGCAGCTCGCCCTCCAGCACGCGCCGGTTCGGGTTATGGAATTCGAGGGTGATCCGGGTCTGGGCGACGCCGGCCTGGACCTCGCCTTCGATGCGGGCGCGCTGCAGTTGCACCGGCTGTTCGGCGGCGGGCGCAATCAACAGCGGGGTGGTGGCTTGCGGCCTGGCAATGCGTGGCGACTGAGCGCCGACAGGCCCGGCCGCGAGGGCCAGCAACAACACAGCGCAGCAACGGACGAAGACCATGACAGGGCTCCAGAGGGATCGTGGACATTTGAACGCACGGACAGCCGGAATGGGGTTGGACCGTGCGCGGCTTTTCTTTGCCCCCATCCACAGGCACCATGCCCCACGCTCCCACACGCGCAAGGATGCCGATGCGATTGCCCCTGCTGGCCACTCTGTTGGCACTGGCCTGCCCCCTGACGGCCCTTGCTGCGGCTCCGGCCAAAAGCCTGTATTTCCAGCACCACGACTGGGTCGTGGCCTGTGACAACACCTTGACCTGCCGCGCCGCCGGCTACGCCACCGACGATGACAGCACCCTGAGTGTGCTGCTCACCCGCAAGGGCGGCCCGGATCAGGCCATCCAGGGCCGCCTGACGCTGCAGCCGGAAGAAGGCCAGACCCAGCCCAAGGGCGCGCTGCATCTGCGCATCCAGCAACAGGACCTGGGTGTCCTTGCTCCCTTGAAGAGCGCAGGCAGGCACAGCTTGACTGCTGCGCAGACCAGCGCACTGCTTTACGCATTGGTGCGCGGCGGTGGAATCAGCGTGACCGATGGCGCTGGCCATCGCTGGCCGCTGTCGGACAAGGGTGCCGCGGCGGTACTGCTGAAGATCGATGAGTACCAGGGCCGCCTCGGCACGCCCGGCGCCGTGATGCGCAAGGGCAGCACGCCTGAATCCAGCGTCCCCGCCGCACTGCCGGTGCCGGTTGTGCGCAAGGCCGCTACCCTGGACTCAACTCCGGATGATCCCGCGTTTGCTCGGCTGGCCGCCTCACCCGCCCTGCGCGCAGCACTGCGCGCCACGCTGGAGGACGACAGCTGCGAAGGCCTGCAGGAAACTGATGCCGACGTTCCGCTCAGCAACTCCCCGCTGCAGGTCCGGCGCCTGGACGCGCAGCATGTGCTGGTCACGGTCCCGTGTTGGCGCGGGGCCTACAACATCGGCGATGGCTATTGGGTCGCCAGCCCGCAGGCGCCGTTCCAGGCGCAATGGGTGACCAGCGATGCGATCGACTACGCCGACGGCCAGATCATTGCCGCGCAGAAGGGCCGCGGCCTCGCTGACTGCATGTCGCACGCTGCCTGGACGTGGGACGGGACGAACTTCATCGCGACGTCCGAGGTGGCACCGGGTCTATGCCGGGGCGTGCCCGGTGGCACCTGGGAACTGCCGATGCTGGTCAGCGAGGTCCGCTGACGCCACAGAAAAAGGGGACGGAGGGGATTAAGTCGCAAGTGGCAAACAAGGCACAAGCAACTTAATCCCCTCCGTCCCCTTTTTTCATGCAGGGAGGCAGTGCTCGACGATCAGCTGGATGGCGCTGCCGCCACGATAGTCATCGCAGGCCAGCCGATAGGCCAGATGCACATGACGGCCGGGTGCGTTGCCGTGCCAGCCGCCGAAGTGGATCGCGTTGATCGTGCCGGGTACGCCTGGCAGGCGCAATTCAAGCTTGAGGTGGCGTTCCTTCAGGACGCGCCAGTTGGCCACTTCGAAGTGGCCGTCGAACAGCGGCTCGGGGAAGCCCTGGCCCCACGGTCCGGCAAGGCGCAACGCATCGGCGTGGCGATGGTCCAGCTCGTCGGCGGCCAGTTCGCCGTCGCTGAGAACCTGCTGCTGCAATGCCGCGGGGTCGAGCATCTCCAGCACCACGGCGATGAAGGCGGTCTTGAAGTCATCGACGTGATCCAGCCGCATGCTCAGGCCAGCCGCCATGGCATGCCCACCGAAACGTTCGATCAGTCCCGGGTGGCGCGCATCGACCAGCGCCAGTGCGTCACGGATGTGCAGGCCGGGAATCGAGCGCGCCGAACCACGCAGGGTGTCGGCACCGGGTTCGGCCGGCGCGAAGGCGATCACCGGGCGATGCAGGCGATCCTTCATCTTCGACGCGACCAGGCCGACCACGCCCGGGTGCCAATCGGCGTCGAACAGGCAGGCCGCCACCGGTCGCTGGCCGGCCATGTCCAGCACCACGCGGGTCAACGCCTGCTCGGCGTCGTCAGTCATCGACTGCTGCACGGCGCGCCGTTCCGAATTGATCTGCTCCAGCGTCTGCGCGATCTCGCGCGCCTGGCGCGGGTCTTCGGTCAGCAGCAGCGCGATGCCCAGCGCCATGTCTTCCAGCCGGCCCGCCGCGTTCAGGCGTGGGCCGAGTGCGAAACCAATATCGGTGGCCGTCAGTCGCGTGGCGTCACGGCCGCTCGCTTCGATCAGCGCACGCAGGCCGACACAGCCCTGCCCCGCGCGCAGCCGGCGCAGGCCCGCGCTGACCAGTGCACGGTTGTTCGGATCCAGCGCCACCAGGTCGGCGACGGTGCCGACCGCCACCAGGTCCAGCAGCGTGGTCAGGTCAGGCCCCTTGCCATCGGCAAAGACACCGGCCTCGCGCATCTGCCGGCGCAACGCCATCAGCACGTAGAAGATCACGCCGACACCGGCCAGCGATTTGCTGGGGAAGGCATCGCCATCCAGATTCGGATCAACGATGACATCGGCCGGCGGCAGCTGCGGGCCGGGAAGATGATGGTCGGTGACCAGCACCTGCCAGCCACGCGCCTTGGCCTCAGTCACACCCGCATGGCAGGCAATGCCGTGGTCGACCGTGACCAGCAGGTCCGGCTGCAGCTCGGCCAGCTCCTCCACCAGCGACGGCGACAGGCCGTAGCCGTGCACCATGCGGTTCGGCACCGCGTGGAAGACATGCCGTGCGCCAAGCATGCGCAGACCGCGTACGCCGACCGCACAGGCGGTGGCGCCATCGCAGTCGAAATCGCCGACCACCAGGATGCGCTTGTCGTTGGCGATGGCTTCGACCAGCAGGCTCACTGCATCGTCGACGCCGGTCAGCAGCTCGGGCGCATGCAGGCTGCCCAGCTTCGGCAGCGCCAGTTCGGGTGTGCCTGCACCACGACTGGCGTAAAGCCGCGCCAGCAGCGGCAGCGTGCCCTCCGGCCAGCTGCCGGGCGCGACCGCATCGCGGCGGCGGATCATCGGCGTATCAGAGGAGGAATGCGCAGCATCGGCGGCAAGGGACATCGGCATCGCCGGTTACGAAAGACAGAGGGATGATACCGCGCGTGGGAGAGGCTGGCGGGATTGCGCCCGGCTCCTGCGGTAGTGCCGGCCGCTGGCCGGCAACCCCGGCAAACGTCCAGGGTCAGAGCCGTTTTCCGATGGAAAACGGATCCGATCCCGCTCAATCGTGAAGCTGCCGCGGCTTTTTCCAGAACTGCCAGCGCTGGCCACGATCCAGCTGGAACTGCAGGCCATCCTCGAAATCCAGCACCAGTCGCTGCAGCTCGCCGCGTTTCAGCGCGGCCAGCAGTGGCCGGATCGCATCATTGCCGAGCTGCTGCAGGGAGCGCAGCTGGCGCAGGTCGACCAGTGCATCCACCGCCTGCTCGCCATCCACGGCCACGCCCGCCGCCAGAGCCAGGCCCTGCAGCAGGGCATCACGACTGCGCACCTGCGCATGCGCCGTGCTGACCGACACTGGCATCACGCCGCCACCCCAGAACCACAGCGAATTGATCGGCTGTTGTCCCTGCGCGGCGCGCTGCTGGTTCCAGGAATGGTTGTGCAGCAGCACCTGCGCTTCGGTCATGAGCGCCCGCCAACGGCGGCCACCCTCGCCTTCCGGCAGGTGCGAGAACAGGTCATCGCCCAGCACCTCGTCCGGACTGTCGAAGTCCGGCAGGGTCAGGTCGATCGGAAGCCGCAGGTACCAGCGCGAAGGGTCCGGTGCGTCGAGCACGAACCCGGCATCGGCGAACAACGGCTGCAGCACCGGCAGCAGGGCCAGGCAGTCGGCCAGGGTCGGCCGCAACGTTTCGCCGTAGGCCATCATCCGCGCGCCGTGCATGTCCGGCACCATGCAGGCCGGATCGGCACGCAGCCAGCACGCGCCGGCAGCATCGCCGACGTCACGCTGGCGGCTCAGTGCGGCCACCGGCCAGTGCGGCGCGGCGACCGTGAAATGGCGCTGCAGCTGTGCCCGCTCGCCGGCTTCGAACTGCGAGGCGTTGGCGCGGCCCAGGGCACGCGCCACGTCATCAGGCAGCGCAGCCGCGGCAAAGCGGCTGCGCGCGGGCAACAGCAGGGTCGCCGTTGCCACCGGGTCAGTCCACGTAGCTGACGCTGACGATCTCGTACTCGCGCTGGCCGGCCGGGGCGTCGATCACGATCGAATCGCCTTCCAGCTTGCCGATCATCGCGCGCGCCACCGGCGAAGAGATGGCGATCAGGCCCAGCTTGATGTCCGCTTCCAGGTCACCGACGATCTGGTACTTCTTCTCTTCGTCGGTTTCCACGTCGGCCAGGGTCACGCTGGCGCCGAACACCACCTTCGAGCCGGCATTGAGCTTGCTCACGTCGATGATCTCGGCGTGCGACAGCTCGCCTTCCAGCTGCTTGATGCGGCCTTCGATGAAGCCCTGCTCCTCGCGCGCGGCGTGGTACTCGGCATTTTCCTTCAGGTCGCCATGCTCACGCGCTTCGGCGATGGCCGCAATGACCTTCGGGCGCTTGACCGACTTCAGGTGATCCAGTTCGTCGCGCAGCTTCTGCGCGCCCTTCATCGTGATGGGGGCTCTCATGCATTCAACTCCTTGTGCAGCTCCTGCAGCGACCAGACGGGGCCGGTGCCGCGGAATTCCAGTGAATCCACCAGCGCCTTGGCGCCGGCAATGGTGGTCGAGTAGGTGACGCGATGCTGCAGCGCCTCGCGACGGATCGAGAACGAGTCGTTGATCGCCGAACGACCTTCGGTCGTGTTGACGATGTAGACGATCTCGCCGTTCTTGATCGAGTCGACGATGTGCGGACGGCCTTCGACCACCTTGTTGATGATCTCGCAGTCCATGCCGTGCTGCTGCAGCCACGCGGCGGTGCCACGGGTGGCGACCAGGCTGTAGCCACGCGCCAGCAGCGCCTTGGCCACCGGCAGAACGCGCTTCTTGTCCGGATCGCGGACCGAGACGAAGGCCTTGCCGACCGGCGGTGCCTTGATGCCACCGGCTTCCTGCGCACGCGCGAAGGCAGCGTTGAAGGTGCGGCCGACGCCCATCACCTCACCGGTGGAGCGCATCTCCGGCCCGAGGATCGGGTCGACGCCCTGGAACTTGGCGAACGGGAAGATCGCCTCCTTCACCGAGTAGTAGTCCGGCACGATTTCCTTGGTCGCGCCCTGCTCGGCCAGGGTCTTGCCGGCCATGCAGCGGGCGGCGATCTTGGCCAGCGGCATGCCGGTGGCCTTGGACACGAACGGCACGGTGCGCGAAGCACGCGGGTTCACTTCCAGCAGGTAGATGGTGTCGGCACCTTCATCGCTGGTCTGGATCGCGAACTGGGTGTTCATCAGGCCGACCACGTTCAGGGCCTTGGCCAGTTCCACCACCTGGCGACGCAGCTCGGCCTGGGTTTCAGCCGACAGCGAGTACGGCGGCAGCGAGCACGAGGAATCGCCCGAGTGCACGCCGGCTTCTTCGATGTGCTCCATCACGCCGCCGATCAGGACGTTGCCCTGGGCATCGGCAATGATGTCGACGTCGCACTCCACGGCATTGTCGAGGAAGCGGTCCAGCAGCACCGGCGAATCGTTGGACACCTTCACCGCGTCGCGCACGTAGCGGGCCAGGTCGGCTTCGCCGTAGACGATTTCCATCGCACGGCCGCCCAGCACGTAGCTCGGGCGCACCACCAGCGGGTAGCCGATCTCGCGGGCCAGCAGCAGGGCTTCCTGGTCGTTGCGGGCGATGCGGTTCGGCGGCTGCTTCAGGCCCAGCTTGTCGACCAGCTGCTGGAAGCGCTCACGGTCTTCGGCCAGGTCGATGGAGTCCGGGCTGGTGCCGATCACCGGCACGCCGTTGGCTTCCAGCGCGCGCGCCAGCTTCAGCGGGGTCTGGCCGCCGTACTGCACGATCACGCCCTTCGGCTGTTCCAGTTCGACGATTTCCAGCACGTCTTCCAGGGTCAGCGGTTCGAAGTACAGGCGGTCGGAGGTGTCGTAGTCGGTCGACACGGTTTCCGGGTTGCAGTTGACCATGATGGTTTCATAGCCATCCTCGCGCAGCGCCAGTGCCGCGTGCACGCAGCAGTAGTCGAACTCGATGCCCTGGCCGATGCGGTTCGGGCCACCACCCAGGATCATGATCTTGTCGCGGTTGCTCGGCGCGGCCTCGCACTCGTCCTCGTAGGTCGAGTACAGGTAGGCGGTGCCGGTGGAGAACTCACCGGCGCAGGAATCCACGCGCTTGTAGACCGGGCGCACCTTGTGCGCACGACGCAGCGCGCGGATGGCGGCTTCGTTGGTGCCGGTCAGCTGCGCCAGGCGCGCGTCGGAGAAGCCAGCGCGCTTCAGCTTGCGCAGGCGGGCGGCGTCCAGCGCGTCGATGCCACCGGCAGCGACGTCGGCTTCGGCCGCGATGATTTCCTCGATCTGGTCCAGGAACCAGTGATCGATGAACGACAGTGCGTAGATCTCTTCCACGCTCATGCCGGCACGGAACGCATCGGCGACGAAGAACAGGCGCTCCGGGCCCGGGGCCTTCAGCTCGCGGCGCAGGGTCTGCAGGTCTTCTTCATTGCTCAGGTCCAGGCCGGTCGGGTCGAAGCCGACCTTGCCGGTTTCCAGGCCACGCAGCGCCTTCTGCACCGACTCCTGGAAGGTACGGCCCATCGCCATCACCTCGCCCACCGACTTCATCTGGGTGGTCAGGCGGGCGTCGGCAGCCGGGAACTTCTCGAAAGCGAAACGCGGGATCTTGGTGACGACGTAGTCGATCGACGGCTCGAACGAGGCCGGGGTCAGGCCACCGGTGATTTCGTTCTTCAGTTCGTCCAGGGTGTATCCCACGGCCAGCTTGGCGGCGACCTTGGCGATCGGGAAGCCGGTGGCCTTGGAGGCCAGCGCCGAGGAACGCGACACGCGCGGGTTCATCTCGATGACGACCACGCGGCCGGTCTTCGGGTTGATGCCGAACTGCACGTTCGAGCCACCGGTATCGACGCCGATCTTGCGCAGCACGGCGATGGAGGCATCGCGCAGGCGCTGGTACTCCTTGTCGGTCAGGGTCTGCGCCGGCGCCACGGTAATCGAGTCACCGGTGTGCACGCCCATCGGGTCCAGGTTCTCGATCGAGCAGACGATGATGCAGTTGTCCGCGGTATCGCGGACCACTTCCATCTCGAACTCCTTCCAGCCCAGCACCGACTCTTCCACCAGCACTTCGGTGGTCGGCGACAGTTCCAGGCCGCGGCTGACGATCTCGACCAGCTCTTCGCGGTTGTAGGCGATGCCGCCACCGCTGCCGCCCAGGGTGAAGCTGGGGCGGATGATGGTCGGGTATCCGACGCGGGTCTGGATTTCCAGCGCTTCGTCCAGGGTATGGGCGACAGCGGCGGTCGGGCATTCCAGGCCGATCTCACCCATGGCGACGCGGAACAGCTCGCGGTCTTCGGCCATGCGGATCGCTTCGCGTTTGGCGCCGATCAGCTCGACGTTGTACTTCTCCAGCACGCCGTTGTCGGCCAGGTCCAGCGCGCAGTTCAACGCGGTCTGGCCACCCATGGTCGGCAGCAGCGCATCGGGCTTTTCCTTGGCGATGATCTTCTCGACCGTCTGCCAGTTGATCGGCTCGATGTAGACGGCGTCGGCCATCTCCGGGTCGGTCATGATCGTGGCCGGGTTGCTGTTGACCAGCACCACGCGGTAACCCTCGTCACGCAGGGCCTTGCAGGCCTGGGCGCCGGAGTAGTCGAACTCGCAGGCCTGGCCGATGACGATCGGGCCAGCACCGATGATGAGGATGGTCTTGAGGTCAGTGCGCTTGGGCATTTTCTTCTCTAAGTCAGTACAGCGTGACAAGGGGGGTGATCGCACGCTGTCGATCAGGAATCTTGATCCGCAGCGCCGCGCCAGCGGCAGCAGCGTTGCGGGGTTTACGGTCCATCGCGACGCCACCGGGGGGCCGGCGGCGTACTGATCACGCCTTGGCCTGCTCCATCAGCACCACGAAGCGGTCGAACAGCGGACCGACATCGGTCGGGCCCGGCGACGCTTCCGGGTGGCCCTGGAACGAGAACGCCGGCACGTCGGTGCGGGCGACACCCTGGTTGGTGCCATCGAACAGCGAGCGGTGGGTCACGCGCAGGGTCGCCGGCAGGGTCGCTTCATCGATCGCGAAGCCGTGGTTCTGCGAGGTGATCATCACCCGGCCGCTGTCCAGGTCCTGCACCGGGTGATTGGCACCGTGGTGGCCGTGGCCCATCTTCATGGTCTGTGCGCCCGAGGCCAGGCCCAGCAGCTGGTGGCCCAGGCAGATGCCGAAGGTCGGGATCTTCACGTCGATGAAGGTCTTGATCGCTTCGATGGCGTAGTCGCACGGTTCCGGGTCACCCGGGCCATTGGACAGGAACACGCCATCCGGCTTCAGCGCCAGCACTTCGGCGGCCGGGGTCTGTGCCGGCACCACGGTCACTTCGCAGCCACGCTCGGCCAGCATGCGCAGGATGTTGGTCTTCACGCCGAAATCGTAGGCCACGACCTTGTACTTGGCCGGCACGCTGACGAAGGCGTTGGCATCCAGGTCCAGCTGGCCCTCGGTCCAGACGTAGGTCTTCTCGGTAGTGACGACCTTGGCCAGATCCATGCCCTTCAGCCCCGGGAACTTGCGGGCGGCTTCCAGTGCCTTTTCCACGTCGATGTCACCGGCCATCAGCGCACCGTTCTGCGCGCCCTTCTCGCGCAGGATGCGGGTCAGCTTGCGGGTGTCGATACCGGCGATGGCGACCACGCCGCGCTGGATCAGCCAGTCCTGCAGCGACACCTGGCTGCGCCAGTTGCTGGGACGGCGGGGAACATCGCGCACGATCAGGCCGGCCGACCACACCTTGGACGCTTCATTGTCCTGGTCGGTCATGCCGGTGTTACCGATATGCGGATAGGTCAGCGTGACCATCTGCCGGGCGTAGGACGGGTCGGTCAGCACTTCCTGGTAGCCGGTCATGGCGGTGTTGAACACCACCTCACCGACGGACAGGCCGGGCGCGCCTACGGATTCGCCCTCGAATACGGTGCCGTCTTCGAGGACGAGGATTGCGGCTTGGGTCACGGGAATCTCACTTTGGCTACCGAGGGGGCTGCCGAAGTCACGCCTGCGCTTCACGGAAATCCGGTTGCAAAAAAGCGCGGACGTGCGGTCTGGGACCGGTCCGGCTTTCGTGATTCGGCGAGTGCGAATTGTAGCGCTGCCGGGGCGCTCGCGCCAGCGGTTATCGCACTTCATGAACAGGCGATTGCGCATTCATTTCAATCCGGCGGCGTATGCGGGCCGCCATGACCCTGGTAGACGCCAACCTTGGTTGGCGCTTCCCGGAAAGCCTGCCAACCAAGGTTGGCATCTACCATCGGCCTGGACCGTTACCGGGGGCCGTCCAGCAGGTCCCGCACCCGGTAGCTGCCCGGGGCGCGGCCCTGCAGCTGGCGGGCGGCAAACAGGGCGCCGCGGGCGAAGATGTCGCGGTTGGTGGCCCGGTGCACCAGCTCGATGCGCTCACCCAGGCCGGTGAACTGCACCAGATGCTCGCCGACGATGTCACCGGCACGCAGGCTGGCGTAATGCGGCTCCGCCCCGCCCCGCTGCGCGGCCGCGCCCAGGGTCAGCGCGGTGCCCGACGGCGCGTCCTTCTTCTGCGTGTGGTGCGATTCGACGATGTCACAGTCCCAGCCGGCCAGCGCCTGCGCCGCGCGCTCGACCAGCTCGTCCAGTACCGCCACGCCCAGGCTGAAATTCGACGCCCAGACCAGCGGGATGGACGCCGCCGCGGCCTCCAGCGCCTGCCGCTGTGTGCTGGAGATGCCAGTAGTGCCCGAGACCAGGCCCGCACCCCGCTCCACGCACAGCGCCAGCATCGGGTCGAAGCCCTCCGGCAGGCTGAAGTCGATCGCCACATCGAACACCGGCGCGCCAGGCAGTTCGCTGGCGCCGAAGAACGGCACGCCGTCGACCACGCGCTGTGCCGGCGCACGGCCGGTCACTGCAGCCACGATCTGCAGGGTTTCGGGATGTTCGGCGGCCAGCCGCAGCAGGGCCTGGCCCATGCGCCCGGAGGCACCGTGAATGAGCAATCGCAGGGGAGTCTGGTTCATGCCTGCAGGCTAGCGGCAGCACGCCCGCTCCGGCAAGCGCCATCGCTGCTACGCTGCATGCCCTTTCATGCAATGGATGGCAGCTCCTTCATGCAGATCAGCGAACAGCTGGTGCTGGTCACTGGCGCCGGTCGCGGCCTTGGCCAGCACATCGCCCGCGCCTTCGCCGCCCAGGGCGCCCGCGTCATCATCAACTACCACCGCAGCGAGGCCGGCGCACGCGCGCTGGCCAGCGAGCTGGGTGGCCAGGCGATCGCGCTGCCGGCCGATGTCACCGACCGCGCCCAGGTCGATGCGATGCTGCAGCACGCGCTGGCCCACTTCGGCCAAGGTGTCACCACCGTGGTCAACAACGCGCTGGCCGCTTTCTCGTTCAATGGCGATGCCCGCGACGGCGCCGCGGAAATCGGTTGGCCGGCATTCCAGGCGCAGTTCGAGGGCAGCGTGCATGGCGCGCTGAACACCGTGCAGGCCGCCCTGCCCGGTATGCAGGCCCGCCGCTTCGGCCGTGTGATCAACATCGGCACCAACCTGTTCCAGAACCCGGTGGTGCCCTACCACGACTACACCGCCGCCAAGGCCGCACTGCTGTCGCTGACCCGCACCCTGGCCGGCGACCTCGGCCCGCACGGCATCACCGTCAACATGCTGTCCGGCGGCCTGCTGCGCACCACCGATGCCAGCGCCGCCACACCCGAAGCGGTATTCGACTACATCGCCGCCAACACCCCACTGCGCAGCGTCACCACCCCGACCGAATTCGCCGATGCCGCGCTGTTCTTCGCCAGCCCGTGGTCACGCGCGGTGACCGGCCAGAACCTGGTGGTGGATGGCGGACTGGTGCGGGACTGAGCCGATGCGCATCTCCGAGGTCAGCCGCCTGACCGGTGCCAGCGCCAAGGCCATCCGACTGTACGAGGCGCGCGGCCTGCTGCCGCCGGTGCCACGACTGAACCGCTACCGCGACTACAGCGAACAGGACGTGGCCTGGGTGCAGCTGATCCGCCAGGCGCTGGGGCTGGGTATCACGCTGGCGGCAATCTCGCGCCTGCAGGGCCGCGACGGGCGGCTCGACTGGCAGGCAGTGCTGACCCTGCTTGAGCAGCAGCGCAGCCGCATTGCCAGCGAGCGGGCACGGCTGGCGCAGGTCGAGCTCGACCTGCAGCAGGTCAGCGACGAACTGCAGCAGTGGCTGCTCTCCGGCAGCAATGACTGCGTGCTGGAACCCAGCGGCTGCACGACCCAGGCTTGACTCTGCCCTTGGGGCAGACCGCAGCCTCGCGCACTTTCCATTGCCCGAGGTTGCCGTGTCCCGTTCCATCCTGATCCTGCTCGGCCATCCCGACCGCGACAGCCTGTGCGGCGCGCTCGCCCAGCGCTATGCCACGGCCGCCGAGAACGCCGGCCACCGGGTGCGCCTGATCGCACTGGGCGACCTTGAATTCGACCCGGTGCTGCGACACGGCTACCGCCAGATCCAGCCACTGGAAGCCGATCTGCAGGATGCCGCCGATGCGATTGAAGCCTGCGATCATCTGGTCCTGGTCTACCCCACCTGGTGGGGCGCGATGCCGGCCCTGCTGAAGGGCTTCTTCGACCGCGTGCTGTTGCCGGGGTACGCCTTCCGCTACCGGCGCGATTCGGTGTGGTGGGACCGGCTGCTGGCCGGGCGCAGCGCACGGGTGATCACCACGCTGGATACGCCGCCCTGGTACTACCGCTGGATCTACCGCGACCCGGGCATCACCCAGATCCGCGCCCCCCTCCTGGAATTCTGCGGCATCCGCCCTGTGCGGGTCAGCCGTCTCGGTGCGGTGCGCAGCAGTACCCCAGCACAACGCAGCAAGTGGCTGGCGTTGGCAGCAGAGCTGGGTTCACGCGCCAGGTAGATCCACG
Source organism: Stenotrophomonas sp. TWI1409 (assembly GCF_039673015.1). NCBI lineage: Bacteria > Pseudomonadati > Pseudomonadota > Gammaproteobacteria > Lysobacterales > Lysobacteraceae > Stenotrophomonas > Stenotrophomonas sp. TWI1409. Next base: position 25,772 of record NZ_JBDJKU010000010.1, on the reverse strand, counting down.
CCATGCGTGGATGAAATGCCGGCCACATTCCATGTGTCGCGTTTGCCAATTGACCGCCAGGCACCGCGCCTCAAGGCTGTAGGCACTTCTTACGGCCCAGGCAAAGCCCATGAAATCCTCGACTGTCTTCAGCAAGTGCGCCAGGAAGACCGGCTTTTCCGGCACGTCGACGACCCGCTACCGCTTGCTGGATGCCGCCCTGCTTGTCGTCAATCACCAACGCGCCAGCGAAAGCCGGGGCTTCTATGTGAATGCCGGGCTCTACTTTCCAGAACTGCTCGCGTATCCCCTCGCGCCTGACGACCTTGAAACCGCCTTCAGATACCGCTCCAGCATTCCCACGCCTCATGTCGACTGGCGGATCGAAGAGACGCCCGGCCTGCGCCGGGCTTTTATCCAGCAGGATCTGGATGATCTGCTGGAGGCCGGCAATCGCGATGGGATGAAATGCCTGCTGCTCGATGCCCTTGCCGACGTGGCGGGCTTCGCGACAACCCATGGAAACAGGGAGTCGGTGCGGCGATTGAATCAGGACGGAAGTTTCCGCGCGATCATCCGTAGAGAGGTTTGAATCCAGCCGAGGTCCGGTAGATCCACGCCATGCGTGGCGGCCATGCGTGGCGGCCATGCGTGGCGGAAAACCCACAGTAGATCCACGCCATGCGTGGATGAAGCCCGCAAGCGTGCGAACCAAGGTTCGCACCCACCAGGGCAGGAAAAGCAGCGTCAGTGCTGCTTCGGCGGCGTCGGCCCGCAGCTGTCGCAACCGCCACAGGCACCACCACCGCCCGTCGCCGGCGGCGCGATTTTCCGCCCCAGCGCCTGCAGCCAGGCAGCGCGGCCCGGCTTCAGCAGGGCCAGCGCCAGCGCCCCGCGCAGCCTGCGCACGGTGCCGGGGAACTGCTTCTTCAGCACCACCCAGGCACTGACCAGCACGGCCACCGCGATGATCAGGTACTGCAGCAGCAGGCCGGTATCCATCAGCCGCCTCCCAGTGCCTTGGTCACCTGGTAGGTGATCAGCGCCGCCACGTAGGCCGCCGCGAACAGGTAGAACGCAGCGAAGCCCATCTGCTTCCACGAGTTGGTCTCGCGCTTGATGGTGGCCAGCGTCGAGATGCACATCGGGGCATAGATGTACCAGACCAGCAGCGACAGTGCGGTGGCCAGCGACCAGCCATCGCTGATCAGCGGGGTCAGCGCCTGGCTGGCGGCATCGTCATCGGCTGCGGACAGCGCGTACACGGTCGCCAGCGAGGACACCGCCACTTCGCGCGCGGCCAGGCCCGGAATCAGCGCAATGCAGATCTGCCAGTTGAAGCCCAGCGGCGCGAAGAACACCGCCATCGCATGGCCGATCTGGCCCGCATAGCTGTAATCGATGGCCGGCATGGTGGCGCCGACCGGCGCCGCCGGGAACGACAGCAGCACCCACAGCAGGATGGTCAGCGCCAGGATGATGCCGCCGACACGCTTGAGGAAGATCATGCCGCGCTCGTACAGGCCGACCGCCAGGTCGCGCACGTGCGGCAGGCGGTATGACGGCAGCTCCAGCATCAGCGGGTGCTCGCTCTTGTCGCGGCGCCACTTCTTCATGATCCACGACATCGCCAGCGCACTGAGGATGCCCGCCGCGTACAGGCCGAACAGCACCAGGCCCTGCTGGTTGAACACGCCCCACACCGTCTTCTGCGGAATGAATGCACCGATCAGCAGCGCGTACACGGGCAGCCGCGCCGAGCAGGTCATCAACGGCGCCACCAGGATCGTGGCCAGGCGGTCACGCGGGTCCTGGATGCTGCGCGTGGACATGATGCCCGGCACCGCGCAGGCGAAGCTGGACAGCAGCGGGATGAACGAGCGGCCGGACAGGCCGGCGGCGGCCATCATGCGGTCGAGCAGGAACGCCGCACGCGGCAGGTAGCCGGATTCCTCCAGCACCAGGATGAAGAAGAACAGGATCAGGATCTGCGGCAGGAACACCACCACGCCACCCACACCGGCGATGATGCCGTCAGTCAGCAGGCTGGCCAGCGGGCCTTCCGGCAGCACGCTGCCGACGAAGGCACCAAGCCAGGCGAAACCGGCCTCGATGCCGTCCATCAACGGTGTCGCCCAGGCATACACCGCCTGGAAGATCAGGAACATCACCACCGCCAGGCTGATCAGGCCGAACACCGGGTGCAGCAGCCAGCGGTCCAGCGCGTCGTCGACTTTGGCGGTCCGTGCCGGCATGCGCACGGCCACTGACAGGATCTCGCGCACCTTGGCGTGGTAGTCGATGCCACCTTCCGGGCCCGGCACCGGCGCATCCAGGTGCGGCACCATCGCATCGAGGCGCTCGACCAGGGCCTTGGCGCCCTGCTTGCGCACCGCCACGGTTTCCACCACCGGCACGCCCAGCTCGCGCTCCAGCGCGGCCACGTCCACCTGGATGCCACGGCGCTGGGCCGCATCGACCATGTTCAGCGCAACCACCATCGGCTTGCCCAGCTCGCGCAGTTCCAGCGCGAAGCGCAGGTGCAGACGCAGGTTGGTGGCGTCGATCACGCACAGCAGCACGTCCGGTGCAGCCTCGCCCGGGTAGAAGCCCCGGCACAGGTCACGGGTGATCGCCTCGTCCAGGCTGGCCGGGTGCAGGCTGTAGGCACCGGGCAGGTCGAGTACGGCGAACTCGCGGCCGGACGGCGCGCGCAGGCGGCCTTCCTTGCGCTCAACGGTGACGCCGGTGTAGTTGGCAACCTTCTGCCGGCTGCCGGTCAGCTGGTTGAACAGCGCGGTCTTGCCACTGTTGGGGTTACCGACCAGCGCAATGCGCAGGGGCGCGGTAGAAGTTGCAGCGGTCATGCGCGACGCTCCTGGCGGTTGGCGTCGACCACGACGCGCTTGGCTTCACTGATCCGCAGCGCAAACCGGGTGAACCCGACCTGCACCAGCAGCGGCTCGCCACCGACCGGGCCCTTGGCCACCAGGCGCACTTCCTCGCCCTTCACGAAACCCAGCTCGCGCAGGCGACGGGCGATGGCATCGTTGGCATGGAGGTCCTGCACGGACTCGACCACGGCCGAGGCGTGCAGCGGCAGTTCGGACAGCGTCATCTAGCGCATTCTCTGCTGGATGTAAATGGTTCTCGATTCTAACATTCCCGCGTCGCGTCATGGCCCATGACCAATGGCCCGCTATGATCCATACAGGTATGGAGTGACCCTGGAATCCCATGAACGATGCTTTGCAGATCGAGCGCAGCGGCGCCGTCCTCACCCTCTGGCTGAACCGGCCCGAGCTGCACAATGCCTTTGACGCCGGCTTGATAGCGCGGCTGACCGCCGCCCTCGAAGCCGCCGGACGCGACGACGCGGTGCGCGCGGTAGTGGTGGCCGGCCACGGCGCCTCCTTCTCGGCCGGCGCCGACATGCAGTGGATGCGTGGCATGGCCGCCGCCAGCGAGGCCGACAACCGCGAGGACTCGCTGGCCCTGGCGCGGCTGATGCGCACCCTGGACGAGCTGCCCAAGCCGACCCTGGCCCGGGTCCACGGCGCGGCCTTCGGTGGCGGCGTCGGCCTGGTCGCCTGCTGCGACATCGCCATCGCCAGCACCGCGGCCCGCTTCGGCCTGACCGAAAGCCGGCTCGGCCTGCTGCCGGCGGTGATCTCGCCCTACGTGATCGAGGCCATCGGCCCGCGCCAGGCCCGTCGCTGGTTCGCCACCGGCGAGCATTTCGACGCCGAGACTGCGCTGCGCATCGGCCTGGTCCACCAGCTGGTCGAGCCGGAACGCCTGGACGAGGCCGTGCAGCGCCAGCTGGCCCTGCTCGACAAGGCCGGCCCGATCGCTTCTTCCAGCGCCAAGCAGCTGGTGCGGCAGGTGCGTGACAGCCATGACCGCGATGCCCTGGATCGCGATAATGCCGCCCTGATCGCGCGCCTGCGGGTGTCCGCCGAGGGCCAGGAAGGCCTGGGCGCCTTCCTCGACAAGCGCGCGCCCCACTGGGTCACGGAAGCCTGAACATGCTCGATCATCTTGGTTTGACCAGCGCCGACCTGGCGCGCAGCAAGACCTTCTTCCTGCAGGCGCTGGCGCCGCTGCAGATCGGCGTGGTGATGGAAGTCACCGCCGAACAGACCGGCGCGCACGACCACATCGGCTTCGGCAGCGAGGGCAAGCCGTTCTTCTGGCTCGGCAATGGCGGCACCGCCAGCCACGGCGTGCACGTGGCCTTCGCCTGCGCCAGCCGCACCCAGGTGGACGCCTTCCATGCCGCTGCCCTCGCCGCCGGCGGTCGCGACAACGGCGCGCCGGGCCTGCGCCCGTGGTACCACCCCGACTACTACGGCGCCTTCGTGCTCGACCCGGATGGCAACAACATCGAGGCGGTCTGCCACCGCCCTGCCGACGAGGTGGCCGCATGAGCGACTACGTCCGCATCGTCGAGGTCGGCCCGCGTGACGGTCTGCAGAACGAAAAGCAGTCGGTGTCCACCGCCGACAAGATCGAACTGATCAACCGCCTGTCGGCCACCGGCCTGCGCAGCATCGAGGCGACCAGCTTCGTCAGCCCGAAGTGGATCCCGCAGCTGGCCGATGCCGCCGAGGTCTACGCCGGCATCCAGCGCCGGGCCGGCATCCACTACCCGGTGCTGGTACCGAACGAACAGGGCTACGACCGCGCCCGTGCGGTGGGCGTGGAGGAAGTGGCGGTGTTCACCGCCGCTTCGGAGGCGTTCAACCGCACCAACACCAATGCCGGCATCGACGAATCGCTGGCCCGGTTCGAGCCGATCCTGCGCCGCGCCGCCGCCGATGGCGTGCGCGTGCGCGGTTACGTGTCCACCGTACTCGGCTGCCCTTACCAGGGCGAGGTGCCACTGGCCGACGTGGTGCGGGTGGCGCGCGCCCTGCACCAGATGGGCTGTTACGAAATCTCGCTGGGCGACACCATCGGCGTCGGCACCCCGCGCAAGGCACGGGCGATGCTACAGGCGGTTGCCGCCGAGATTCCAATGGCGGCACTGGCCGTGCACTTCCACGACACCTACGGCCAGGCCATTGCCAACATCGCCACCTGCCTGGAAGAAGGCGTGCGCGTGGTTGACAGCGCGGTGTCCGGCGCCGGTGGCTGCCCGTATGCCAAGGGCGCCAGCGGCAACGTCGCCAGCGAGGATGTGGTCTACCTGCTGCAGGGCCTGGGCCTGGACAGCGGCGTAGACCTGCCGGCACTGGCCGAGACCGGCCGCTGGCTGGCCGGTCTGCTCGGCCGCGCCACTGCCAGCCGCACCGGCCAGGCACTGGCCGCCGCCGGCTGACCGCTGCACTGCGCCGCCCTGCACCGGCGGCGCAGTGCACAACAGCGGCGGTCACGGCTTCCGTTAGAATCGGCGGTTCTCGAACCTGCAGGACCGTTCAATGCAGCTGTCTTCCGTACGTGCCGTGATCACTGGCGGCGTCTCCGGCCTCGGCCTGGCCGTGGCCCAGCACCTCGTCGCCCAGGGCGGCAAGGTGGCCCTGTTCGACCTCAACGACGACAAGGGCGCAGCCGCCGTTGCCGGGCTGGGTGCCGACAAGGCCCGCTATTTCAACGTCAACGTCAGCGATGAAGCGGCCGTTTCGGCAGCCATCGACCAGGCCCACGATTTCCTCGGCGGCCTGAACGTGGCGATGAACTGCGCCGGCATCCTCGGCGCTGGCCGCGTGCTGGGCAAGGAAGGCCCGATGCCGCTGGCCGGCTTCCAGGGCACGGTGATGGTCAACCTGGTCGGCAGCTTCAACGTTGCAAAGGCCGCGGCCAACCGCATGCAGCACAACGAGGCCGGCACCGACGGCGAGCGCGGCGTGATCATCAACACCGCCAGCATCGCCGCCTATGAAGGCCAGATTGGCCAGGCCGCGTATGCCGCCAGCAAGGGCGGCGTGGTGTCGATGACGCTGCCGATGGCGCGCGAACTGTCGCGCTTCGGCATCCGCGTCAATACGATTGCTCCAGGCGTGTTCTGGACGCCGATGGTCGACGGCATGCCCGAGGCGGTGCAGCAGTCGCTGGCCGCGTCGATCCCGTTCCCGTCGCGCCTGGGCAAGCCGGAAGACTTCGCCAGCCTGGTCGGCTTCATCCTCGGCAACACCTACCTCAATGGCGAGACCATCCGCCTGGACGGCGCTACCCGCCTCGCTCCGAAGTGATTCCCCCCGGGCGCCGGGACGGCGCCCTCCCCCAACGACCTAGATCACCATGAAAGCCAACGACATCAAGAAGGGCAACGTCGTCGAGTACAACAACGGCGTGTACCAGATCCGCGACATCGAGCGCAGCTCGCCGCAGGGTCGCGGCGGCAACGTCCGCTTCCGCTTCATCATGTACAGCGTGCCGGGCGGCAACAAGCTCGATGCCAGCTTCGATGCCGACGACAACCTGGTCGAGGTCGAACTGCTGCGCCGCCAGTCCACCTATTCGTACAAGGACGGCGATGCGTTCGTGTTCCTCGATGACGAGGACTACACCCCGTACACCCTGGACGCGGACGTGATCGGCGACGACGCCGGCTACATCACCGACGGCCTGACCGGCATCTACGTGCAGGTGATCGACGAGCAGCCGGTGGCGATCCAGCTGCCGGCCTCGGTGGTGCTGGAAGTGATTGAAACCCCGCCGGAACTGAAGGGCGGCACCGCCACCAAGCGCCCGAAGCCGGCCAAGCTCAACACCGGCATCGAAATCATGGTGCCGGAGTACATCGTCAACGGCGAGCGCGTGCTGGTGAACACCGCCACCGGCGAATTCGCTGGCCGTGCCGACTAAGCGCCTCGCGCTGATCGGCTGCCTGTCCCTGCCTGCGGCGTACTCGCCGCAGGCAGGCCATCGGATGTAGCAGTCGGGTAGCACCGAGCCCACGCTCGGCTGCTGTGCGTTGGACAGGGACTGCAGCCGAGCGTGGCTCGGCTCTACAGGTAGCTTACGGCTGCTTCGCGCCGAAATTGCCGCAGCCGTGGTACTGGCGGGTGCCGATGGTCAGGTTCACCTTGGCCTCGAACGCCTCACCACTCATGTCGTCCTGGCAGGTGGTGCGCTGGAAGCTGAGCTTGACGTCGGTACCGTCGGACGCCTTGCCACTCCATCCGTCGGCCCCCTCGGCGGGCTTGGCCACATCGAAGCGGCGCTCGCCGTAATCGACTTCCACCTGCAGGCCCGGCGCATCGCCGTCAACGACTGCAAGCCAGCCGGGTTCATTGCCGGTGGCACGGAACGCGGCATTGCCGGCGCTGCCATCGCCTTCGGTGGCTTCGACCGCATGGCACTCGCGATCGGCCTCGCCCTTCAGGCTCAACAGGCCGTCATCGCTGCCCTTGGTCCAGAAGCTGTTGCCCTGGCCATCGCCATACTTCGCGCCCGACGCCGCACGCTCGGAGGTCATGGCGAAGGTACGTTCGCCGATCACTACCGTCGCCGCATCCTCGCCATTGAAGGTCGCGCGCACGTTCAGATCACCACACCGGTACATGGTCTCGCTGCCGGTACCGGCGCCGGTGCTGGCAGCCGGTTCGGGCGCGGCCGGCGGCGCGGCATCAGTGCCGCCCGCAGCGGGTGGCTGTGCCGGCTGGCACGCGGCCAGGACCAACCCGAGGGAGGCTGCCAACAGACTGGGGACTACACGCATGGCTCGACTCCTTGTCGACACTACAGAGATCTTCGACCCTACCACCTGCCGGTGAGCGGGGCCTGAAAGCGGCCTGACCGCACTCACGCGGCCAGCACCGCCATCGACAGCAACTGTGCGCCACTGTCGCCGGAACTGCAGGTCCAGACCCGCAGCAGGCGCAGTTTCAGCTCGCGCTCCTGGCCCTGCCCGCGCACCGACAAGCGCACGTCACTGGACAACAATGCCAGGCGTCCGCACAGCAGCGTTTCCACCGCGTGCAACTGCAGGTTCCGTACCTGCAGGCCACCGGCCAGCCAATCGCCCAGCCACGGCAGGTCGAGCATGCGGCCGCCATGGCCGTCCATCATGAACAAGGCCGGCGATACCAGCGCGGTCAGCGCATCGTGATCATTTTCCAGCAGCGCTGCGCACAGGCGCTGCTCCAGCGCCATCAACTGTTGCTCGTGCAGATCTTCAACGATGTTCCGTTCCATCCACGATTCCTTCCGGCATCGGCCGGCGCCTGCGCAGGCGCTGCGCGATCCACTGCCGCGCACCCTGCACTACTACATAGAAGACCGGCACGAAGAACACCGCCAGCACGGTCGCACTGACCATGCCGCCGAACACGCCGGTTCCGATCGCCTGCTGGGTTTCCTTCGATGCGCCCTGCGCCAGCATCAGCGGCACCACGCCCAGCGCGAACGCCAGCGAGGTCATCACGATCGGCCGCAGGCGCAGCCGTGCCGCCTCCAAGGCCGCTTCGACCAGGCCACGGCCCTGCTGCTGCAGCTGGCGTGCGAACTCGACGATGAGGATCGCGTTCTTCGCCGACAGCCCGATCACCGTGATCATGCCGACCTTGAAGAACACGTCGTTGGGCATGCCGCGCAACAACACGGCGGCGACCGCGCCGAGCAGGCCCAGCGGCACCACCAGCATCACCGCCAGCGGAATCGACCAGCTCTCGTACAGCGCCGCCAGCACCAGGAACACCACCAGCATCGACAGCAGCAACAGCCACGGCGCCTGCGCACCGGATTCGCGCTCCTGCAGCGACTGGCTGGTCCATTGCAGGGCGAAGCCAGACGGCAGCTTCTCCGCCAACCGCTCCATCTCCGCCATCGCCTGACCGGTCGACACGCCGGAGGCCGGGGCGCCGGACAGATTCAGCGCCGGGAAGCCGAGATAGCGCTGCAGCTGCAGCGGCGCCTCGGTCCAGTGCGGGGTCACCAGTTCGGACAGCGCCACCATGCCGCCCTCGCTGTTGCGCACGTACAGCTTCAGCACGTCCTCCAGTTCCATCCGGTGCGAGGCGTCTGCCTGCAGGATCACCTGCTGCAACCGGCCCTTGTTGGGGAAGTCATTGACGTACTGCGAGCCCATCGCAGCCGACAGCGTGCTGCTGATGTGTTCGAAGCCCACGCCCATCGCCTCGGCCTTGGCCCGGTCGATGTCCAGCCGCACGCTGGTGCCGGCCGGCAGGCCATCGGCATGCACCTCGGACAGCAGCGGGCTGGCCTCGGCCAGCTTCAGCAGCTGCTGCAGGGCCGCGCGTAGTTCGGCCTGGCTCTGCCCGGTACGCGCCTGCAGGGCGAGCGAGAAGCCGGACGAACGGCCCAGGCTGTCGATCGCCGGCGGCATCACGCTCATCACCTCGCCCTCGGCAATCGTGGACATCGCCTTCTGCGCGGCCTCCACCTCGCCGGCCGCGGTGGCGCCTGCACGCTCGCTCCAGTCCTTGAGCATGGTGTAGGTCAGCGCCGCGCTCGGACCGGAGCCAGAGAAGCTGTAGCCAAGGATCGACTGGTTGGAGCCGATGCCCGGACGCGAGGCCACGTGCCGCTCGTAGGCTTCGACCACGGCCAGCGTGCGCTCGGCGGTGGCTTCGGCCGGCAGCTGGATCGAAGTCATGAAATAGCCCTGGTCTTCTTCCGGCAGGAATGCGCCCGGCAACCAGTGCAGGCCCAGCAGCAGCGCCACCACCAGTGCGGCGAACACGCCCATCACCCGCCCACTGCGCTGCAGCACCGAGGCCACGCCACGCTGGTAGCGCCCGGTCATCTTCTCGAAGCCACGATTGAAGGCACCGAACAGCCCGACACGACCATGGTGTCCATGGGTATTCGGGCGCAGCAGGGTCGCGCACAGCGCCGGCGTCAGGCTCAATGCCAGCAGCGCCGAGAACAGGATCGACACCGCCATCGCCACGGTGAACTGGCGGTAGATCGCGCCCACCGAGCCGCTGGCCAACGCCATCGGAATAAACACGGCGGTCAGCACCAGGGTGATGCCGATCACCGCACCGGTCAGCTCGCGCATCGCCTTGATGGTGGCCTCGCGCGGCGGCAGTCCTTCCTCGGCCATGATCCGTTCCACGCCCTCGACCACCACGATGGCGTCGTCGACGATGATGCCGATCGCCAGCACCATGCCGAACATGGTCAGCACGTTGATCGAGAAGCCCAGTGCCAGCATCACCGCGAAGGTGCCGAGCAGCGCGATCGGTGCGACCAGCGCCGGAATCAGCGTGTAGCGCCAGTTCTGCAGGAACAGGTACATCACCGCGAACACCAGCAGCATGGCCTCCAGCAGCGTCTGCACCACCTTCTGGATCGAGATCTTCACGAACGGTGCGGTGTCGAACGGAATGCTCGACTCCACGCCGCGCGGCAGCAGCGGCGCCAGTTCGGCCATGCGCTCACGGACCGCCGACGCGGTGCGCACTGCGTTCGCGCCAGGACGCAACTGCACCCCGGCGGCGGTCGCTGGGTGGCCATCCTCGCGGGTGCCCCACGCATAGCTCTGCGCGCCCAGTTCGACGCGGGCGACATCGCCCAGCACCACCCGTGAACCGTCTGCCCCGGCGCGCAGCACGATGGCTGCGAACTGCTCCGGCGTGGACAGCTGCCCATCGGCGCTGAGCGGCACGGTGATGCGCTGGCCTGGAACACCCGGCGAATCACCGATGCGTCCGGGCGAGATCTCCAGGTTCTGCTGCTCGATGGCGGTGGCCACATCGCCCATGGTCAGGCCGTAGCCGGTCAACCGGGTCGGGTCCAGCCAAACGCGCATCGCCTGTTCGGCACCGAACAGCTGCACGCGGCCGACGCCATCGATGCGGCGCAGCTCTTCGATGATGTTGCGCGCCATGAAATCGCCCAGCGCGGCCTCGCTGACGCTGGCATCCGGCGAACGCAGGCCGACCAGCATCAGGAAGCCGGAATCGGCGGCCTCCACGAACAGGCCGTTCTGGCGCACGCTGCGCGGCAGGCGCGGCTCGATCGCCTTGATCCGGTTCTGCACGTCCACCTGCGCCAGCTCCGGGTTGGTACCGGGCTTGAAGGTCGCAGTGATCGAGGCTTCGCCGGAGGTGTCCACCGACGATTCGAAGTACAGCAGGTGCTTGACGCTGGACAGCTCGCGCTCGATCAGCCCGACCACCGCATCATTCAGCGTCTGCGGGCTGGCCCCCGGGTAGCTGGCATAGATGCTGACACTGGGCGGCGCGACCGCCGGATAGCGCTCCACGGCCAAGCGCGGAATCGCCAGTACGCCGGCCAGGATGATGAAGATCGCCAGCACCCAGGCGAACACCGGGCGATCGATGAAGAAACGTGCCATGTTGGATTTTCCTGGAGGGGCTGGCCCGGGAAAGGCTCAGCCCTTGCTGCCGGCCTGCACCGCGCCGGCGCTGGCGACCGGCACCTGCCAGTCGCGCGCATCGACCACCACGCCTTCCTGCAGGCGTTCCTGGCCCTCGACCACCACCTTTTCGCCCGCCTTCAGACCGGTGCGCACCAGCCACTGGCGATCAACGCTGCCGTCGACCTCCAGCGTGCGGATCACCGCCTTGCCATCGCCCCCGATCACCCAGGCATAAGCCTGGCCACCGGCGCTGCGCAGCACGGCCTGCTGCGGCACGGTCAGCGCACTGGCCGGTGCACCCCGCGGCACTTTCGCGCGCACATACATGCCGGGCAGCAGCTGGCGCTGCGGGTTGTCGACCAGGATGCGGAGGATCACATCACCGGTACGCGCATCGACGTTGATGCCGGAGAACAGCATCTGGCCACGCTCGGGCAGCGGCTTGCCGGCGGCACCGATGATCGTCACCGGCAGCTCGCCACCACCGGCAGCACTGCGCTGCAGCGATTCCAGCTGGGCCGCCGGCTGGCGCACATCGACGTAGACCTGGTCGATCTGCTGTACCACCGCCATCGGCTCGGCATCGGCCACGCCGACCAGTGCACCTTCGGTCACCAGCGCCTGATCGATGCGGCCGGCAATCGGCGCGCTGACCGTGGCATAGCGCAGGTCGAGCTGGCGACGGGCCAGGATCGCGCGCGCTTCATTCACCGCGGCACGGGCCTGTTCGTACTCGGCACTGGCATCGTCGCGATGCTGCTGGCTGACGGCCTGTGCCGCGGCCAGTGCATGCAGGCGCTGCGACTGCACGCGACTGCGGCCCAGGGCGGCCTCACTGCGCTGCAGCGCGGCCAGTGCCGAATCGACATCGGCACGGAAGGCCGCCGGATCGATCTGGAACAGGGCCTGGCCGGCGTCTACTTCCGCGCCCTGGTCAAACAGCCGGCGCTGCACGATGCCACCCACCTGCGCTCGGATCTGCGCGGTGCGCACGGCGGCCACGCGGCCAGGCAGTTCGTCGTCACGCTGCACCACCTGCGGGCCGACGGTAACCACGCTCACGCGGGGTGCGGCTTCGGGCGTGGCTTCGGGGGTGGAGCAGGCCGTCATGGCCAGGGCGAGGGCCGCGATCAACGCGACCGGAGTCCTGAAGGTTCTCATTGCTGTGCACAATGCCGCGCGGGCGGCTGATAGGTTCTGAAGAACCCAGTGTGCGTGGCGATGATGGGGTTTCGATGGAGGAACTGTGGAGATACGATGGAGGCAAGCACCTTAAGGCCCCGCCCCTGCATGCATGCCGCCCCTGCCCTCGCCGCCCTCGTCCTGATCGTCGAGGATGAGGCCGAGATCGCCGACATTCTTACCGCCTATCTGGAACGCGAAGGACTGCGTACGCTGCGCGCCGCCGACGGCCACAGCGCACTGGACCTGCATCGCAGTGCCCGCCCCGACCTGGTCCTGCTCGACGTGCAGCTGCCGCGGCTGGATGGCTGGAGCGTGCTGACCCAGCTGCGCCAGCGCGGCGAGACGCCGGTGATCATGCTGACCGCACTGGACCAGGACCTGGACAAGCTGACCGCACTGCGCATGGGCGCTGATGACTACGTGGTCAAACCATTCAATCCGGCCGAAGTGGCGGCGCGCGTGCGCGCCGTGCTGCGGCGTACGTTGCGCGCCTCGCGCGTGGACGCCCCGACCGCGCTGCGGGCGGGCCCGCTGCTGATCGACTCGGCCACCCACGCCGTACACGTGGAAGGCGAAGGCTACAGCCACGAAGTGCTGCTCACGCTCACCGAGTTCAAGCTGCTGCACTGCATGGCGCTGGCGCCGACCCGCATCTTCAGCCGCAGTGAACTGATGCACGAATGCCTGCCGGAAAGCGAGGCGCTGGAGCGCACGGTCGACAGCCATGTCAGCAAGCTGCGCCGCAAGCTGGATGAAGTGGGCATGGTCAACGTGCCGGCCAGCGTGCGTGGCGTCGGCTACCGGTTGATGGCCGACCGCTGATGGCCCGCCTGCGCCGCTCCGGGCTCAGCCGCCACATCATCGTCTCGATGTCGTTGATGGTGATCGGCGTCATCGTGATGATGATCCTGTCGTCCTGGCTGCTGTATGCGGTGCTGGTCGAATTCTTCCCCGGCACTACCGAGGAACCGGAAAGCTGGCTGCCGACCGGCCCTGAACTGGCATGGATGGTCGGCGTGATCCTGACCGGCCTGGCGCTGGCCATCGCCGCCTCGTTCCGTCTTGCCCATCGCATCCTGTCGCCGTTGAATTCGCTGGTGGACAGCGTGCGCGCGCTCGCGGGCGGCGACCTCGGTGCTCGTGCCAGCGTCGAGGAAAACTCGCCGGGCGAAGTGGCCACCTTGGTCGAGGACTTCAATGCCATGGCGCGGCGGCTGCAGCACGTGGAGAGCGAGCGTGCGATGTGGCATGCAGCCATCGCCCATGAACTGCGGACGCCGGTGACGATCCTGCGCGGCCGCCTGCAGGGCCTGGCCGAGGGCGTCTTCCAGCCGGACGAATCACAGTTCCGCAGCCTGCTCGCCCAGGTCGAGGGCCTGTCAAGACTGATCGAGGATCTGCGCGTGCTGAGCCTGTCCGACAATGCGCGGCTGGACGTGCGCCGCGCACGTACCGACGTGGTGGCCGAAGTGCATTCGGTGATGACCCTGGTCGATCCCCAGTTCCGCGCCGCCGGCTTCGTGCTGGAGCTGGAAACCAGCCGCGAAGAACACAACGCGCACTGCGACCCGACCCGCCTGCGCCAGGCGCTGCTGGCGCTGCTGGAGAACGCGCGCCGCTATGCCAGCCCGGGCAAGGTGCGGATTGCCGTGCATGACACACCGGGCCATGTGCAGGTGGCGATCGAGGACGAGGGCCCGGGCATCGACCCGACCTTGCACGCCGACATCTTCACCCCGTTCATGCGCGCCGATGGCTCGCGCTCACGCCAGGGCGGCGGCAGCGGGCTGGGCCTGGCGGTGGTCAAGGCCATCGCAGACGCGCACGGCGGCCGCGTCTACTGCTCGCCGGGCAGTGCCGGGGGCAGCCGTTTCGTCATCGAACTGCCGCGCCAGTAGCCGGTGCAGCGGCCTGTTCCCGCAGGCGGGCACCGAGCGCAGCGAGGTTGGCGTCGATCGCATCCATTTCGTTGCGCTGCTTCTCCGGCAGCTGCTGACGCAGCTGTACGCGCAGCGCCTGCCAGGCCGGTACCGCCTGTGCGCTGGCGGTGGCAACCGCTTCGGCCAGCACCGCCTGCTCATCGGCCAGCGGCAACCCGTAGCCGCCGTCCGCCAGCAGCGTACCCGGGCGCAGCCATTGCCCACCCTGCTCCAGCAACTGGCGCAGGCCCCGGGTCTCGGCACTGTCCGGTGCGGCCAGCAGGCGCCGTTTCAGCACATCGCGCGCGCGCAGCTCGGCGCGGCGTTGCGCAGCCTGTTCCAGCAGCAGCAGGCCGGCGCTTGCGCGCAGGTCGCCCTGCAGCAACCACAGCGCACGCTGCTGTGCGGGCAGCTTCAACCAGCCGCGTACGTCGCGTGCGGGCAATGCCAGCTGGGCTGCCGCCACGCCGAACAACTGCTGGTAGTGATCGCGTGCCGAGGCGAAGTAGTAACCCTGCGCCTGTGCTGCATTGCGGTCCGTGAGTACCTGCTCGTCCAGCACATGCAGCTGCGACAGCCGACGCTTCAAACCACGCGGACTCAGCTGGGCCAGCCCGGCCTCCCCCAGCCGCGGCACACCCGCCTGCAGCAGCTTGGCGGTTTCCACCGCGCAGTTGTTGCTGACGAAGTAATAGCGCCCGTCATAGCTCCAGTGCACCTGCGCAGTGCGCTCGAGCAGGCTGGCGATCTCGCCGGGCGACAACTGCAACGGCAGCGACTGCAACCCGCGCAGTTCCACCTTGGTGTACTCATCCACCACCTGCTGCAGCGACAGCACGAACAGTCGCGACGGGTAGCCACCGGTAAGGCCACGCCAGTTGGAAATCTGCACGTCACCAACGAAGGCACGGAACGACAGCACCCGGTGGTACTCCAGGTCCAGTCGACAGTCCGGCCCCGGCGCACGGCCCGGCCGGCAGATCACCAGCCGCAGCATGCTGTGGCCCCAGCGGCTCATCGGCTGCGCGCTGCCTTCGGCAAACAGGTAGTCCACCGCGTAGACGCGTGCCGGGTCGAGTTGCAGCAACGACGCCGCGCCCTCTTCCGATTCAGCCTGCAGCAACGGCAGCGTGGTCGCGCAGTGCGACTGCGGCAGCGATGGCGGGGTTCCGAAATGGGCCTGGTACCACTGCGCCAGTGCCGGGCGCCGGCAGGCAAACTCGCTGTCGAGCACGAAATGCTCGGCGTTCACTGCCAGGTACTCGGCCGGATCTTTCAGTTCATACGCATCGGGACTACGGTCTCGGAAGTCATTGCCGCCACGGCCGAGATGCCAGGGCTTGCGCTGCCATCCGGCCAGATCACGCCAGCGCACACTGCGCGACCAGTTCGCCGCCGTACGGTCGGCAACATGGCTCAGTTCGTGTACCAGCGCGCTGCGGCGTGCGCGGCGCGCACCGGGCACGGCATCATCCAGCAGATCGCGGCGCAACGTGATGCGGCCGGCGAAGGCGCGGCCATGCACCTCGGCGGGAAGGCCATCACTCCAGCGCACCTGCACCTGCGCCGGCAGGGCGCGCAGCAGACCCTCCGGCAGCAGTGACTGTACGTCGGTCAGGGTCTGCGTCGCCACCTGCTGCTGTGCAGGGCTCAGCCCCGCAGGATCGAGCTGCAGGCGATCAGCCGCGTGCGCGACATGAGCGATCAGCAGTAGAGCCACGCCGTGCGTGGCTGCGTTCCGTGCAGATGTCATGGCGTTGCCGGCCAGCGGCCGGCACTACCCGAAGGCGGGATCAACGCGCCAGCAGCGCGCGGGCCAGTTCCAGGTCGCTCTGCTGCTGTGCGGCAGTGCTCTGCTCACGCAGGTGGACAAGCGCCGCCTGCAGGCGAGCGCCACGGATCTGGCCGTCGCTGGCGACGAACGCAGCGGCATCGTCGCGTGCAGCCATCACCACCTTGTCGTCACCCGAGCTGCTGCCCGAGGAACCGGAGGAAGCACCCGTGGCCGAACCGGCCGACGTGCCGGCGAAGCTGGAAGCGAAGCCGGCCAGCGGCAGGGACAGCAGGGCGAGCAGCAGAAGCGGACGGGTCATCGGTTCGAAGCCGGTTGTTAGGAAGCGTGGAGCGTAACGGGTGCGTGAAGGATTTGCCCGGCTCAAACGTCGAACAGCTTGCCGGGATTCAGCCGCGCTTGGGGATCGAACGCGCGTTTGACCGCCTTCATCAGGGCGATCTCGGCCGGGCCGCGGGTGCTGTCCAGGTAGCCCTTCTTGACCAGGCCGATGCCGTGCTCGGCCGAGATGCTGCCATCGAAGCGGGCCAGCACCTGCGCCAACAGCTTGGTTACGTGCTCGCATTGCGCCACGAAATCAGCGTCGCTGGTGTCGTCCGGCTTGAGCACATTGATGTGCAGATTGCCGTCACCGATGTGGCCGAACCAGACCACGTCGAAATGCGGATAGGCCTGCCCGATCAGCGCCTGGGTCTCGGCCAGGAACGCCGGCATCGACGAGATCCGCACCGAAACATCGTTTTTGTAGGGCTTGTAACGGGCAAGCGACTCAGTGATGCCTTCGCGCAGGCGCCACAGCTGCGCGGCCTGCGCGTCGCTGGCACTGATTACGCCATCGCTGACCCAGCCATTGCCCATGCAGTCCTCGAACGCGGCCATCGCCGCCGCTTCCTGGGCCTCGTCGCCCGCGGCGAACTCGGTCACCACGTAGTACGGATGCACCTCGTCGAACGGTGCCTGTGCGCCATGTGCCAGCACGTGCTCCAGCGCCCGGTCGGTGAAGAATTCGAAGGCCTGCAGCTGCAGGCGCGCGCGGAACGCGGCGAACACCTGCATCAGAACTTCAAAGCTCGGCACTGCCAGCAGCATCACGTTGCTGGCCGGCGGCGGGTCGGTCAATTTCACTGTGGCTTCGACGATCACACCCAGCGTGCCCTCCGAGCCGATCAGCAGCTGGCGGAAGTCATAGCCGCTGGAGTTCTTGATCAGCCCCTTGTTGAGTTCCAGCAACTCGCCGTCAGCGGTGACCACCTTCAGCCCTGCGATCCACTCGCGGGTGTTGCCGTAACGGATCACGCGGATGCCACCGGCATTGGTGGCGATGTTGCCGCCGATCGAGCAGGACCCGCGCGCGGCGAAATCCACCGGGTAGATCAAGCCATGGTCCAGCGCGGCATTGTGCACGGCTTCCAGCGGCATGCCGGCCTGCACCACCAGGGTGCGATCGACCGCGTCGTAGGCCAGCGCCTTGTTCATCCGTTCCAGGCTGAGCACCAGCTCGCCGTTGGCGGCCACCGCGCCACCCGAGAGGCCGGTGCGGCCACCGGACGGCACCACGGCCACGCCCTCGCCTGCGCTCCAGCGCATCACCGCCTGCACTTCCTCGACCGTGGCCGGCAGTGCGATCGCCAGCGGCGCCGGCGTCCAGCGCCGGGTCCAGTCGCGCCCGTAATGCTCCAGGTCGGACGGATCGGTCTTCAGCTTCAGGCCGGGGCAGGCTTGTTGCAGCGAGGCAATGCGGGAATCGGTCATGACGGTCCAGCGCGGTGCGTGAAGAACGGGCAAGCGTGCCAGCGGCACGCGCCAGCGTCCAGCCCCGCAGCCGTGCAGATAGCTACGGATGCAACCAATTGCGCACTGCACCATGGTCGCTGCGATCTGGCATAGTGGTCAGCCCCTGTCCCACTGGCCGTGTCGCCCCATGTCGCCGAAGAAGACCTCGTTCCCGAAGCAGGATATCCGCGTGCTGTTGCTGGAGGGGGTCAGCCAGACCGCCGTGGAGGTATTCAGCGCCGCCGGCTACAGCCAGATCGAAGCGCACACCAAGGCGCTGCCCGAGGACGAACTGAAGGCGCGCATCGCCGAGGCGCACATCGTCGGGATCCGTTCGCGCACCCAGCTCAGCGCCGAAGTGCTGGCCGAGGCCAAGCGCCTGATCGCGGTGGGCTGCTTCTGCATCGGCACCAACCAGGTCGACCTGGACGCGGCCGAGCTGGCCGGCATCCCGGTGTTCAATGCGCCCTATTCGAACACCCGCAGCGTGGCCGAGCTGGTGATTGCCGAGGCCATCATGCTGACCCGTGGCATTCCGCAGAAGAATGCCGAGTGCCATCGCGGCGGCTGGTCCAAGTCGGCCAGCGGCAGCCATGAGGTGCGTGGCAAGACCCTGGGCATCATCGGCTATGGCCACATCGGCACCCAGGTCGGCGTGCTGGCCGAATCGCTGGGCATGCAGGTGATCTTCCACGACGTGGAAACCAAGCTGGCGCTGGGCAATGCGCGTGCTGCGGCCAGCCTGGACGACCTGCTGGCCCGCGCCGACATCGTCACCCTGCACGTGCCGGAGACCCCGTCCACGCAGTGGATGATCGGCAGCACCGAGCTGGCGAAGATGCGCAAGGGCGCGCACCTGATCAACGCCGCGCGCGGCACCGTGGTCGACATCGATGCGCTGGACGCGGCGCTGGCCAGCGGCCACGTCGGCGGCGCCGCGCTGGACGTGTTCCCGGTCGAGCCGAAGGGCAATGGCGATATCTTCGAATCGCCGCTGACCCGCCACGACAATGTGATCCTGACCCCGCACGTAGGCGGCAGCACGCTGGAGGCGCAGGACAACATCGGCGTGGAGGTGGCGGCCAAGCTGGTGCGCTACAGCGACAACGGCAGCACCCTGTCGGCGGTCAATTTCCCGGAAGTGACCCTGCCCGAGCACGCCGACAGCCTGCGCCTGCTGCACATCCACCAGAACGTGCCGGGCGTGCTGTCCAAGGTCAACGAGATCTTCTCGCGCCACAACGTCAACATCGACGGCCAGTTCCTGCGCACCGACCCGAAGGTGGGCTACGTGGTGATCGACATCACCGCCAGCGAGGAACAAGCCGCCGCCGTGCGCGACGAGCTGGCCGCGATTCCGGGCACGCTGCGCACGCGCATCCTGTACTGAGAAAAGGGGACGGAGGGGATTAAGTCGTTTGCGGCACATGCGGCATAAACGACTTAATCCCCTCCGTCCCCTTTTTCTTCAGCGCGTCAGCCACCGGCGCGCCATGCGCTGCATGGATTCGTCCGATTCCGGATCGGCGGCGACCTCGGTCACCGGCCGCCAGGCCAGCTCCAGCGATTCCTCGCTGAGCACGAAGGCCTCGCCACCCAGCGCCCGGATCACGAAACGCACGTCGTAGTGCCAGTGCCCCGGCACGTCCTTGCGCTCCGGAATCCAATGCTTGTCCAGATCGAAGATGGCCGGGTCTTCCAACACCAGGCCGCTCAGGCCCGACTCCTCCTCGGCTTCCTTCAGCGCCACCTGGGCCAGGTCGCGGTCGCCGTCGGCGTGGCCGCCCAGCTGCAGCCAGCGCTGCAGCTTGCGGTGATGGGTCAGCAGCAGGCGCTGGCCGTCGGCACTGACCAGCCAGCAGCTGGCGGTGAAGTGGCCGGCCAGCCGTTCGCGCCGGAACGGATCTTCCGGATCGTCCAACAATGTGCCGAATTCGGCAGCCAATGCGTCGTGGGCGGGCTCGCGGCGGGCGTAGTCCCGCAGCAGGCCACGCAGGCGATCGTCAAGCACGGCAAGGGTTTCGGCGGTCTGGCTCATGAATGGGCGGCGTTTGGAAAAATACTGCTCATTATCGCCGTTCATTGTTGCGATTGCGCTTGTGCGTTGGCTTCAGCTTTGGCTAAGGTACAGCGGGCCGTTCGCGCGGCCTTCACCATTCCAGGGTTGCCGGCAACGTATCGGCGGCCCACCCAATCCGATCACTAGGAAGTACTGCATGCTGAAAGCTCTGTTGAGGGTCAAGCCGGTTGAACCGGCCGGGCACGTCGATGCTGGCGAACCCATCGAAGGCAGCCTGGACGGCGAAGCCACGTTGAAACGGACCCTCACGGCTAAACACCTCATCCTGCTTGGCGTGGGTGCGGTGATCGGCGCAGGTATCTTCGTGCTGACCGGCCAGGCTGCGGCCAACCACGCTGGCCCGGCAGTGATGCTGTCGTTCGTCATCGCCGGTTTCGCCTGCGCCCTGGCGGGCCTGTGCTACGCCGAATTCGCGGCGATGATGCCGGTCTCCGGCAGCGCCTACTCCTACTCCTACGCCACCCTCGGCGAGGGCATGGCCTGGTTCATCGGCTGGTGCCTGGTGCTGGAATACCTGTTCGCCTCGGCCTCGGTCGCGGTGGGCTGGTCGGCGTACCTGATCAGCTTCATCACCACCACGCTGCACATGCCGTTCCCGGATGCGCTCAGCGCAGCCCCGATCGCCTGGACCGGCAGCGAGTTCATCGCCTCAGGCAAGCTGTTCAACCTGCCTGCAGTACTGATCGTGGCGGCGGTGTCCGGCCTGCTGTACGTGGGCGTGACCCAATCGGCCTTCGTCAACGCGATCATCGTGGCGATCAAGGTCACCGTCATCTGCCTGTTCATCGGCATCGGCGCGGCCCACATCGACCCGGCCAACTGGCAGCCGTTCATCCCGGAAAACACCGGCGTGGCGGGTGAGTTCGGCTGGAGCGGCGTGTTCCGTGCGGCCACCATCGTGTTCTTCGCCTACATCGGCTTCGATGCGGTCTCCACCGCCGCCGGTGAAACCAAGGACCCGCAGCGCAACATGCCGATCGGCCTGCTCGGCTCGCTGGCCGTGTGCACCATCGTCTACATCATCGTCTGCGCGGTGCTGACCGGCATGATGCCGTACCACCTGCTAGGCACCGACAAGCCGGTGGCCACCGCGCTGGAACCCTACCCGACCCTGTCCTGGCTGAAGACCCTGGTCGAGATCGGCGCCATCGCCGGCCTGTCCTCGGTGGTGCTGGTGATGATGATGGGCCAGACCCGCATCGCCTACACCATCTCCCGCGACGGCCTGCTGCCGAAGTTCTTCGGCAGGGTCCACGCCCGCTTCCGCACCCCGTACGTCGCCACCATCGTGGTCGGCGTGATCGCCGCCGCACTGGCCGGCCTGGTACCGCTGAACGTGCTGGGGGAACTGGTCTCGATGGGCACCCTGCTGGCCTTCGCCACGGTCTGCATCGGCGTGCTGGTGCTGCGCTATACCAAGCCGGAGATCCACCGCCCGTTCCGCGTGCCGGCGGTGTGGATCATCTGCCCGCTCGGCGCGGCTACCTGCCTGTTCCTGTTCTGGCAGGCGTTCGTGGTGCACTGGCACCTGTTCGTCGGCTGGACGCTGCTCGGCCTGCTGATCTACCTGGGCTACGGCATCCGCAACAGCAAGCTGGCCAAGTCGCCCTGATCCGCCTACGGGCCGGCCTCGTGCCGGCCCGTCCGTTTTCCCCGCGCGCCGCCCGTGGCGCGCTTCGACAAGACCACCACACATGTTCAAGCAACTGTGGGCCACCAAGCACCCGCATGCCGCCCATGAAGACGCCAACGGCCTGAGCCTGCGCCGCCACCTCGGCCCCTGGGGCCTGACCGCCCTGGGTATCGGCGCGGTGATCGGCGGCGGCATCTTCGTCATCACCGGCCAGGCCGCCGCCAACCACGCCGGCCCGGCCATCATGCTGTCCTTCGTACTGGCCGCCATCTGCTGCGCCTTCTGCGCGCTGGCCTATGCCGAGTTCGCCTCGATGGTGCCGGTCTCCGGCAGCGCCTACACCTACACCTACGCCACCTTCGGCGAGCTCTCGGCCTGGTTCATCGGCTGGATGCTGGTGCTCGAATACGGCGTCTCCGCCTCGGCGGTCGCGGTCAGCTGGACCGGCTATTTCCTCAGCCTGCTCAGCCAGTTCGACATCCATCTACCGGCGGCGCTGGTCAGTGCCCCACTCGATGCACAGCTGCGCCCCACCGGCGCGATCGCCAACCTGCCGGCCGCCGCACTGGTGCTGCTGCTGACCTGGCTGTGCTACGTCGGCATCAGCAAGTCCTCGGCGATGAACATGGCGATGGTCGTGCTCAAGACCGGCCTGATCGTGCTGGTCATCGTGGTCGGCTGGAAGTACGTGGACACCAGCAACTGGACCCCGTTCATTCCGGCCAACGAAGGCCCCGGCAAGTACGGCATGGAAGGCGTGCTGCGTGGCGCGGCGATGGTGTTCTTCGCCTACATCGGCTTCGAGGCGGTGTCGGTGGCGGCGCAGGAATCGAAGAATCCACAGCGCGACATGCCGTTCGGCATGATGCTGTCGCTGGTGATCTGCACCGTGCTGTACATCGCGATGGCCGCAGTGATGACCGGCCTGGTGCCGTTCCAACTGCTGGGCACCGACGAGCCGGTGGTGACCGCGGTGGCCGCGCATCCGCAGCTGGGCTGGTTGCGCTGGGTGGTCGAGGTCGGCGCACTGGTCGGCCTGTCCTCGGTGGTGCTGGTGATGATCATCGGCCAGCCGCGCATCTTCATGATCATGGGCCGCGACGGCCTGCTGCCGCCGGTGTTCACCAAGATCCACCCGAAGTACCGTACCCCGCACATCAACACGGTGATCACCGGTATCGGCATCGCGCTGCTGGCGGCGCTGTTCCCGCTGGACATCCTCGGCGAGCTGACCTCGATGGGCACGCTGATCGCGTTCGCTGCCGTGTGCGCCGGCGTGCTGATCCTGCGCCGCACCCAGCCGGACCTGCCGCGTCCGTTCCGCATGCCGATGGCGTGGCTGATCTGCAGCCTGGGCGTACTGAGCTGCCTTGCCCTGCTGTCGGCGATGACGATGCACAACTGGATGCTGATGGGGGTGTGGACGTTCGTCGGCTTCGTGATCTATTTCTGCTACGGCTTCAGGCACAGCCGGCTGCGGGGTAAGTGAGGTTTTTGCATTGCAGGGCCTGCGGCCCTGCACCCGCCCGGAGCAACGGCAACAGCTGGGCTGAAGGTTTGGCGGGGAGGCATGGGTTCGCGGGGACGCCGTGAATCCGTCCATGGAGGCTTAGCCGCGCCATCCATGGCGCGGATACCCCCGCGAACCCATGCCTCCCCGCCCCTGACACTCTCCCGGCGCGTCCGGTGGATCCACGCCATGCGTGGATGAATTCGGTCTGGGAAATGAATTCTCTGTAGAGCCGAGCCATGCTCGGCTCCGAGCAAGCGCAGCGCCGCGACCCGCTTCTGCCTTTCCTTCTTCACTCCGTGGCTGACGCGCACGGAACCTGTCCGTGGTCGGGCGGGTGGGTTGTGCAGGGGTGTCCGCGGCATGGATGCCGCGGCCAAGCCCCCAAGGAAGGGTCTACGGCGTCCCCTGCACAGCCCACCCGCCCGGCCAAAGCAAGAAATCCAGCCCGGCGAGACAGCCACGAGGGGCTCAGCCGTTGGCCGAATCCAGTAAAATCGCCCGCATGAACGCCCCCACCTTCCCGTACGACACCGCGCGCCTGAGCGAACTGGCCCAGCTGCTGATCGACAACGTCCGCGAGCTGGCCCACGCCGGCTGGACGCCGGCCACCAGCAGCAACTTCTCCCACCGCCTGGACGACCGCCACGCCGCGATCACCGTCTCCGGCAAGGACAAGGGCCGCCTGATCGAGGACGACATCATGGTGGTGGACTTCGACGGCCTGGCCGTCGGCCGCCCGCTGCGCCCGTCCGCCGAAACCCTGCTGCACACCCAGCTGTATCGCCGCTTCCCGGAGATCGGCTGCGTGTTGCACACCCACTCGCCGGTGCAGACCATCGCCTCGCGCCTGTACGCGCCGCAGGGCCACATCCGCCTGGAAGGCTACGAGCTGCTGAAGGCCTTCGCCGGCAACAGCACCCACGAGATGGCCATCGACGTGCCGGTGTTCGCCAACACCCAGGACATGAACGTGCTTTCGAAGCAGGTCGATGACCTGCTCGACCGGCAGAACCTGTGGGGCTACCTGATCGACGGCCACGGCCTGTATGCCTGGGGCCGCGACATGGCCGAGGCACGCCGCCACCTGGAAGCGTTCGAGTTCCTGTTCCACTGCGAGCTGGAACTGCGCAAGCTGCGCGGCTGAACCCGCACGCAGGTGCAGATGCCGATCCGGAATCTGCACCTCGTGCCCACCCTGCTACCCTGTCTTCCCCCCGAGACGTTCAAGCTGCCGCCATGAGCCGACTGCGCATCTACGACGACACCCGCCCCGAATCACCGCTGCTGGACACCCAGGACGGCGCGGTCATCGCTGCCGAGCTGCAGAAGATCGGCGTCACCTTCGAGCGCTGGCAGGCCACCGCACCGGTCGCACCGGGCGCCAGCCAGGATGAAGTGTTCGCCGCTTACCGCGCCGACATCGACCGCCTGGTTGCCGAGCGCGGCTTCAAGAGCGTGGACGTGGCCTCGATCGCCCCGGACAACCCGAACCGCGCCGAGCTGCGCAGGAAGTTCCTCGACGAACACTTCCACAAGGAAGACGAGGTGCGCTTCTTCGTCGCGGGTTCCGGCCTGTTCACCCTGCACGTGGGTGACAAGGTCTATGAGATCGAGTGCGTGAAGGACGACCTGATCGCCGTACCCGATGGCACCACCCACTGGTTCGACATGGGCGACGAGCCCAGCTTCGTGGCGATCCGCTTCTTCACCGAACCGGATGGCTGGGTCGGTCACTTCACCGGCACCGACATCGCGCAGAAGTTCCCCCGTTACGTACCCACCCAGGCGTCCTGATCCATGCAGCCCCGCGTCATCCTGACCGACATCGAAGGCACCACCAGCAGCATCTCGTTCGTCAAGAACGTGCTGTTCCCCTATGCCCGCAAGGCGCTGCCCGCGTTCGTCGCCGAGCACGGCCAGCAGCCGGAAGTCCGCCGCTGGCTGGATGCGGTGGCCACCGAGATCGGCGGCGCCTGCCAGGACAGCCTGGTGGCCGAGACGCTGCAGGGCTGGATCGACCAGGACCGCAAGCACACCGCACTGAAGGCGCTGCAGGGCCTGATCTGGGACGAAGGCTACCGCCGCGGCGACTACACCGCGCACTTCTACCCGGAAGTGGCGCCGGTGCTGAAGGGCTGGCACGCCTCCGGCCTGCCGCTGTACGTGTACTCCTCCGGCTCGGTGCCGGCGCAGAAGCTGTTCTTCGGCTTCAGCGACGCCGGTGACCTCAGCCCGTTGGTGTCGGGCTGGTTCGACACCGAAGTCGGCGGCAAGCGCGAGGCCGACAGCTACCGCCGCATCGTGCAGGCCATTGGCGTGCCGGCCGGCGAGATCCTGTTCCTGTCGGATGTGGTGGAAGAACTGGATGCCGCCCGCGAAGCCGGCCTGCAGACCCGCCTGATTGATCGCCTGGATGACTACCCGCTGCCGCGCACCGGCCAGGCCGCCAACGGCCACGAGCGGGTCGAGAATTTCCAGCAGATTCAGCTGTAAGCAAGAAAAAGGGGACGGAGGGGATTAAGTCGTTTTTGGGGCACAAGGGGCCCCAACAAAAAAATACCCACCCGGCCCGGTTTTTGGAAACAATCAGTTAAGGGGTTTT
>NZ_JBDJKU010000009.1:0-94185 GCF_039673015.1 Stenotrophomonas sp. TWI1409 | reverse complement strand
TCTGGTGGTGCTCCGGCCCGCACCCAAAAAACCCCAATTTTTTTGTTCCGTCGCGCCCGCCCCCCCCCCCCCCCACTACCGGGTGGCCGTTACCCCGGTACCGGGCAGTTGCTGGCCTCCAGCACACCCTGCAGCCGCTCGCGTTCACCGCGCGCGGTATCGCGGTTCTCCGGCGCGGCGAAGCGCTCACGGCCGCGGGCATCGCGGAAGCGCTGCTGCCAACCACCGCAGCGCTGCGCTTCGGGAAGCGCTTCGCAGTGGTCGCGCACCACTTCACAGCTGGCGGCATTCACCGGCGTCACTCCGCCAAGGCCCTGTACCGTCATCAGCTCGCAGCGGCCGGGCGCGGCTTCGTACTCGTACAGGTAGCCGCCGCCCTGGCTGTCGGTGCACTGGAAGATCGGAGGAAGCGGCGGCTTCGGTGGACCGTCACCTGCGGCGGCGCGGGCCTCGGCATCGCGGCGCAGCGTCGCGCTGTCGAGGATCTGGTCGTCTCCTGCGTGTTCGACCATGCCTGCTTCCATGATCGTGCGTCCTTCGTCCGCGCGTCGTGGTTTTGCTGGGGCCGCAGGGGCAACGGCCGGTCCGGACGGCACCGGCGCGGGTGTTTCAACGGGCGCGGATGCAGGTTCGGCGGCTACAGGCGCAGCGGCGGCCGGCTGCGAGTTGGCCGGGTCGGGGATGCGCAGCACCTGCTGCTTGCTGCCGGTGGCGCACGGCGTGCGCTGCAGGGTAGGGACGTCACTGCTGCTGGAGGTACAGCGGTAGATCACGCCCTCTTCGGCCAACGCGCTTCCGGGCAGCAGGACCAGGAGCAGCCAGATCACTCGGTTCATGCGCACAGCGTACAGGCTGCGACGGCGTGCTGCGCTCAGCGTTCGCAATCGCGCGACAGGCGCGCATCGATACCGCGCTGTTCGTTGCTGATGGCGGTGCGTTCACTCTGCAGCGCGCTGTTGTAACGGCGATCCAGCTCCCAGCGGCGGTCACTCAGCCGTGCGCAGACTTCCTGTGGTGGCAACGCATGGCAGCTGTCGCGGACCAGCACGCTGCCGGCCGGCACCTGCACGTCCATGCCGATCGAGGGGCGCCGATAACCCGTGCCTTCGCCGATCGGCGTGCCGATGGCCGGGCGTGGTCCGGGATAGGCTGGACCACGATGGCCGTGCGGCAGCCAGACACTGGTCCACAGCGGCACCCAGCGCGGATTGCCTTCGTTGTTGTCGCTGGTATAGCGCCGTCCGTCCTCGCTCACGCACTCGTACATCGGCTGCGGCGGCTGGATGTAGACGTGGCGGACTTCGCGCTCGCGGATGACCGGGGTTTCGCTGGGCGGCGGAGGCGTGGCATCACTGCGCACCACCCGTGGAGCGGGATCGCGCGGGCGCTGCAGGTCGCGCACCTGCTGGCGGCCGCTGTTGCACGGCCTGTCCTGCAGGGCGACGGCACCGTTGCTGGCAACGCAGCGGTAGACACGCACGTCCTCGGCCGCGGGTGCCGTCCACGGCAGCAGCAGGCACAGGCTCAAGGTGGCGCGTAGCAGGGTCATGGCGGCAGGGTGCGTGATTGTCCGCAGCAGCGCAATCGCCGGCTCAGGAGCGCAGCACGTTGCCGCTGAGCGCGTCGCGGATCGGGGTGGGCTGGGCCAGGCCGCCGGTCTGCCCATCGAGGATGCCGTCGAGCAGGCGCAGCAGGCGCGGGTCCAGTTCTTCGCGGCTGCGTGCCGGTGGTTCGCCGGCCAGGTTGGCGCTGGTGGAGACCAGCGGGCCGCCCCAGGCGCGGCAGAGTTCGGCCACCAGCGGGTGCGCGCTGATGCGCACCGCGATACCGCTGTGTTCGCCGGTGACCCAGGGCTGCGCGCGCGGGCCGGCAGGCAGGATCCAGGTGTTGGCACCGGGCCAGCTGGCCAGCACCGCGCGCTGGCGGGCGTCGGGCAGCGCCTGCAGCCGCACCCAGCCTTCCAGCTGCGCCAGTTCGGCCGCGACCAGGATCATGCCTTTCTCGATCGGGCGCTGCTTCAGCCGCAGCACCATGTGCACCGCAGCTTCGTGCGAGGGATCACAGCCCAGACCCCAGACCGCTTCGGTCGGGTAGGCGATCACGCCGCCCGCGCGGAGCGTGGCGACAGCAGAGTCCAGGGTGAGTTCTTTCATGGCGGCGACCGGCCCGGCGTGGGCCTTCATTATCCCCCTGCCGCGTGCAGAAGGGGTGGACCCTGGCACCCGGTAGTGCCGGCCGCTGGCCGGCATCAGCGGTAGGTACTGACTGCTGATGGTGGGTGCGGACCGTTGGTCCGCACACCTTGACCCTCATCCACGCATGGCGTGGATCTACTTCTTTGCAGCGGCCTTCTTCGCCGGGGCTTTCTTCGCGGCAGCCTTCTTCACCGCTTTCTTTGCCGGGGCCTTCTTGGCAGGCGCTTTCTTTGCAGCGGCCTTCTTCGGCGCCGCTTCCTTCTTCACCGCCGCCTTCTTTGCCGGGGCCTTCTTCGCGGCAGCCTTCTTGGCGCCGAAGCCCTTGCGCACCGGCTTGCCGGTTTCTTCCATCAGCTGCTGCACTTCGGCCAGGGTCAGCGAGGCCGGTTCGCGATCCTTGGGGATCTTGCCGTTCATCTTGCCGTCGCTGATGTACGGGCCGAAACGGCCGTTCAGCACCTGGATGTCGCTGCCCTCGAACTCCTTGATGATCCGGTTGCGCGCGATCTCTTCCTTCTCTTCGATCAGGAACACGGCGCGGGCCAGGTCAATGGTGTACGGGTCATCTTCCTTCTTCAGCGAGGCATAGGTGCTGCCACGCTTGGCGAACGGGCCGAAACGACCGATGCCGACGCTGACCGGCTCGCCCTTGTCCTCACCCAGCGCGCGTGGCATCAGGAACAGTTCCAGCGCGTCTTCCAGGGAGATGGTGTGCATCGACTGGCCGGGGCGCAGCGAGGCGAACTTCGGCTTCTCCTCGGCGTCCTCGGCGGTGCTGCCGATGGCAGCGTAAGGCCCGAAGCGGCCGAGGCGTACGCTGACCGGCTTGCCGGTCTTGGGGTCGGTGCCGAGCTCGCGCGCGCCACTGGCCTCGGCACGGTCGACCGATTCCTTCTTGTCTTCCACCAGCTCCTTGAACGGCTCCCAGAAGCGGGCCATCAGCGGGATCCACTCTTCTTCGCCACGCGAGACGGCGTCGAGCTCGTCTTCCAGCTTGGCGGTGAAGTCGTAGTCCACGTACCGGGTGAAGTGGCTGGACAGGAACTTGGACACCGCGCGGCCGACGTCGGACGGGCGGAAGCTGCGGCCTTCCATTTCCACGTACTTGCGGAACAGCAGGGTCTGGATGATCGAGGCGTAGGTCGAGGGACGGCCGATGCCGTACTCTTCCAGCGCCTTCACCAGCGCCGCTTCGGTGTAGCGCGGCGGCGGCTGGGTGAAATGCTGTTCGGCCTGGATGCGTTCCAGCGGCACGCGGTCGCCGGGCTTCATCGCCGGCAGCTTGCGGCCTTCGTCCTCGTCTTCGGCGCTCTTGTTGTCCTTGCCTTCTTCGTACACGGCCAGGAAGCCGGGCACCACCACGGTGGTGCCGCTGGCGCGGAACACGTGTTCGCTGCCGGCGGACAGATCGACGCTGACGGTGTTGAGGGTGGCCGGAATCATCTGGCAGGCCACCGCACGCTTCCAGATCAGCTCGTACAGCTTGCGCTCGTCATCGGTCAGGTAGCGCGCCACCTGCGCAGGCGTGCGCAGCGCCGAGGTCGGGCGCACCGCTTCGTGCGCTTCCTGGGCGTTCTTCGACTTGGTCTGGTAGGTGTTCGGCTGGTCCGGCAGCGAGGCGATGCCGTAGTCGCGGGCGATCACGTCGCGGATCTCGGCCAGCGCGTCCTGCGACAGGTTCACCGAGTCGGTACGCATGTACGAGATCAGGCCGACGGTGCCTTCGTCACCGATCGCCACGCCTTCATACAGCTTCTGCGCCACCTGCATGGTCTTGCGGGTGGTGAAGCCGAGCTTGCGCGAGGCTTCCTGCTGCAGGGTGGAGGTGGTGAACGGCGGCGCCGGGCGGCGCTTGCGCTCCTTGCTGGCCACATCGGTGACATGCAGCGAGCCCTGCGCGGCCTGCTGGATGCGCAGGCGGGCGGCCTCGGCGGTGTCGCCGTCGGTGATGGTGAACTGTTCGAACTTCTGCCCGTCCAGCTTGATCAGCTTGGCGTTGAAGTGCTGCGACGGGTGCGCGCACTCGGCGGCGATCGACCAGTATTCGCGGGCGATGAAGGCTTCGATCTCTTCCTCGCGCTCGACGATCATGCGCAGTGCCGGGCTCTGCACGCGGCCGGCGGACAGGCCGCGCTGGACCTTGCGCCACAGCACCGGCGACAGGTTGAAACCGACCAGGTAATCCAGCGCGCGGCGCGCCTGCTGGGCGTCGACCAGGTCGCTGGCGATCGCGCGCGGCTGGCTGATCGCTTCCTTGATGGCGCGCGGGGTGATCTCGGTGAACACCACGCGCTGCATCGGCTTGTCCTTGACCAGCCCGCGTTCCTTCAGGATCTCGGCGATGTGCCAGCTGATCGCTTCACCCTCGCGATCCGGGTCGGTCGCCAGCAGGATGTCGTCGGCGCCCTTGGCGGCCTTGGCGATCGCATCGACATGCTTTTCGTTCTTGTCGATCACGTCGTAGTGCATGGCGAACCCGTTGTCCGGGTCGACTGCGCCTTCCTTCGGGATCAGGTCGCGCACGTGCCCATACGAGGCCAGGACCGTGTAGTCCTTGCCGAGGTATTTGTTGATCGTCTTGGCCTTGGCCGGCGATTCGACGATGAGCAGGTGCTTGGGCATGTCAGGAAAGGTCTGTGGGCGGACCGGGGGAGAGGGGCCGCTAGGGTGGAGCAAACGGCCGCATTAGTGAAGCGGCCACGGGCAAATCCATAAACTGAACGCCCGGTAATGTGCCGGGCGTTCAGGTTTCACCTTATTAGAGGAATCACGCCCGGCCAGCCCATGTCAAGCAGCCAGGCGTGAGGATGGCCGTTCATGAGGCCATCTTGGCGATGAAGCCAACCGCGAACACCATGAGCGCCAGGCCCACCAGCGACAGCAGGCCGGTCAGTACGAGCACCAGCACGGTCACCGTGCCCAGCTCCCGGCGCTGCAGCTGCGGCTGGTCGGTGTAGGCCCAGCGGTCGACCACCAGGGTGTCGCAGATCATGTCGTGCAGGCCCTGCTTGCGCTCGGTGAAGGCGGCCATCAGGAAACCGATGCCGAGGGTGAAGGTGCTGAGCACCGCGGCCCAGTAGCGACCAAATGCGCGGGCCTTGGTCAGGCGCTCGCCATTGCTGCGCACGACCTTGATGCCGACCGCCATCTTGCCCAGCGTGGCACCGCCCTGCGAGGCATGGAACCAGGTGTAGTACGCCATGCCGATGGCCAGGTTGATCAGGGCACTGGCCAGCTGGGCCACGATTTCGATGGCCGATTCGCCGCTGCCCACCGCACCCATGCTGGCACCAAGCGCCACACCGAGGATGGCGCCGATGATGCCGCCGGGGATGGCCAGCACGAAGTAGTCGATCATGTAGGCCGCCACGCGCTTCCAGAAGCCCGCGTAGACCACTTCGCCGCCCATCACCGGCTGGGCATGGCCGCCGCCGCCGAGCGCCGCAGGGGCGCTGTAGGGCGAACTGCTGAGCGCGCCGGTGCCAGGCAGTGGCGCCGTACCGTTGTCGATCGCGGCATAGTCGCCACGCAGGTCGAAGCCGCCACTGCCGGTGGCCGTGCTGGCGTCGGCCAGTGTCTGCAGTCCCAGTTCGTCGACCACCTGGCGCAGCGCAGCCCACTGCGCCATGCCTTCGCGCCAGACCAGGGTGTCCAGGTTCAGCTGGCCGCGCTGGAAGCGCTGGCGGATCTCCTGGACCGGCAGCGGGCCCTGGCGTTGCTGTCCTTCGGCGTAGTACCACTCAGTCATTGCATGTTCCCTGTTGAATCATCCTTGGAGGTGCTGGCGTGCGCGTGGCTCAGCCGCGGCACGTCGGCGGCAGGTACTTGTCGTTGCTTTCGCCACTGCATTCCCAGCGGCCGCTGTCGCGATCGTATTCCAGCCACAGCAGGTCGCCATCAAGGCTCTTGCCGGGCAGCGCCAGGGTGGCTTCGATGCCGCAGTGGCCATTGTTGAAGCGACCGATGTTCACCGCCGACAGCCCTGCATGGGCGAAGTCACCCGGGGCCGGGAAGCCGGCGTCGTTGGCACCGGGGCAACGGCCTTCGTCATCGGCGAAATGCTGCACCTGGTCCTTCAACGGCTGCAGCGCGGTCACTGCGCCGGCGACCTTGGCGCGCACGGTGTAGTCGTTGTAGGCGGGCAGCGCGATGGCGGCCAGGATGGCCACGATCGGGACCAGCACCAGCAGCAGGCCGCCGCCGATGATGGCGGTCAGGGCGCAGCCGGACAGCTTCTTCTTCGGCGCTGGCAGGGCGGTGGCCGATGCACTGGTGGTGTAGGGCGTGGACGGCGGCAGTACCGGCGGCTGCGGCGGAGGCGGTGCCACCGGTTCCGGATCGGGCTCGGGTTCCACGGGCGGTGCGGCAGCGTCCAGCGCCGGCACGATCAGGCCGAGTTCGTCGACCACGGTGCGCAACGGCTGCCATTGCGGCAGGCCGTCGCGCCAGACCAGGGTGTCCAGGGAGATCTGGTTGTTGCGGAACAACTCGACCAACTGTTCCGCCGGCAGCGGACCCTGCTGCCGGTTGCCTTCTGCATGGAACCACTCGCTCACGGGGACGCTCCTGAATGCGCTATGCCCCCAAGTGTACGGTCAGTGCAGGGGTTCTGGCTCGTCCATGAACATCTGCGTCTCCATCCAGGCGTACGCCGCCTCGGAGCCGGGCTGGTTGAACAGCACCATCAGCACGACCCACTTCAGGTCGTCCAGGTCCAGTTCGTCCTGGTCCAGGGCCATGGCCCGGTCCAGCACCAGCTCGCGCTGGTCGGCGTCGAGGATGCCGTGCTGTTCCAGGTACAGCAGGAAACCACGGCATTCCACGTCCAGCTTGTCCAGCTCGGGGCCGTGGTAGACGCGCACGGGGCCATCGACCCGTGCCTGGGCCACGCTCGGCCGCTGCGCGGCCAGGGCATCGAGCCAGTCGAATGCCTTGTTGATCTCGGTTGGGCTGAAACCGGCCTGGATCAGGCCGTTCTGGAGCGAATCGCGGTCACGGATCAGGTCCGCATCTTCGCTGAAATAGTGTTCAAACAGGTACAGCAGTACGTCCAGGATGCTCTCTTTCATTGCCCCTCGGCCTGCGTCGCGCGACGCTGTGGAGGTGAAGAAACTAGGGAGTTCGACAGTAGCGGCCGTGTACGCACACCACGATTCCCGCCAGTTCCATGGCCAGCAGCATGGAGGACACCTGGGGCGCCGTCAATCCACAGCGCGTGATCAGTGAATCCATACCGCTTGGGTTGTGGTCCAGGGCCCGCCACAAGCTCTGGTAGTCAGGGTCGTCGGCCCAGCGCGCCGGCAGGAGTGCCGGCGGTGCCTGTTCAGTGGGGGTGGCGAGCCGTGATTGCAAGCCCGGCAGCTGCTGGCGAAGGGCGGGCGCCAGCAGTTCAAGGACCTCCTCCGGGCGCTCGACCAGTGCGGCACCCTCGCGGATCAACCGGTGGCAGCCCGCGGCGCGTGGGTTGAGTACCGAACCGGGCAGGGCACAGACCTCGCGGCCGGCCTCGGCGGCCAGGCGTGCGGTGATCAATGCGCCGGAGCGCTGGGCGGCCTCGACCACCACCGTCGCCAGCGCCAGCCCGGCCACCAGGCGGTTGCGGGCTGGAAAGTGACCGGGGCGTGCCGGTGTGCCCGGGAGGTATTCGCTGAGCACTGCGCCTTCGGTGGCGATCCGGGCCTGCAGCCTGGCGTGGCTGTCCGGGTAAGCCCGGTCCGGGCCGGTGCCGATCACCGCCACAGTGCAGCCACCGGCGTCCAGCGTGGCCTGGTGGGCGGCCGCGTCGATGCCTGCCGCCAGGCCGCTGGTCACCGCCAGCCCGGCTTCGACGAAGCAGCCGGCAAACCGGGCGGCCAGGGCGCGTCCGCCCGGCGTCGGCGAGCGGCTGCCGACCAGCGCCACCGACGGGCGCCAGGCCAGGCTGGGGTCGCCGGCGATGAACAGCGCCAGGGGTGGGTTCGGGACATCCAGCAGGGGCGGGGGGAATGCCGGATCGGTGAAGGCCAGCAGGTGCTGGTTGTCGTCTTCCAGCCAGCGCCGTGCCACGGCCCAGGCCCGGGTGTCCGGGCATTCCAGCGCGGCGCACTGCTCGGGCGTGCAGCCGTGCGCGCGCCAGTTCGCGGCGCCCTGCGCGATCGCAATCTCCGCGCTGCCTGCGGCCTGCAGCAGTGCCCGCCGTGGCGCCAGCGCGCCGCCTGCCATCAACAGGCGCAGCAGCGCCTCGTCAGCTTGGTTGGTCATCTCCCCACTATCGAGCGCATACAACAAAGGCGCCCTAGGGCGCCTTCGCATGTGGCTGTCAGGTTTTGCCGGAGGTGCCTGCCGGCCAGCGGCCGGCACTACCTGCAGTGGCCGGGCAACCCGGGACTGGTTACTTCGCGTCCGGGTGCAGTGCGTTGAACCCCACGCGTACCGGCTTCACGCCCTGCATCACCAGCGCGTAGCTGACGTTGTCGAAGGTACGGAACACCATGGCGTGCGCGGCGTATTCGTCCGGCAGCGAAACCCGGCCGGCGCCGGTGCTGAGCGAATCGTCCATGCGCGACGAGGTGGGGTACTTCATGCGGTGCGCCACGTGGCGGCCCGGGCGCCACAGCGAGAACACGGTGCCGTTGTCCACGCCCTGTGCGCGACCTGCGGAAATCGCGATCACATCGCGCGGGCCAGCGGCGGTGAACATGTCGGTGACGGCCAGCACGCGCACATCGACGCCCTCGACACCGGCGGCCGGGACATGGGGGACGAACTGCAGGTCGTACGGCTTGGCCTCGACCGGGACCAGGCGGTCGCCGGCACGCACCTCGCGGCCGCCTTCGTTCTTGTCCAGCACCAGGGTGGACGCCTCGACCTTGCCGCCGGCGACATGGGTGATGGTGCCGGTGGCGACCTGGGCCAGCTCATAGCCGAGTATGCCGCGGCGGTGGTTGGGGGCGTTGTAGGCCCGCCACAGGTTGCCGCTGCCGGGGGTGACGTCGCCGTTGGCGGTCAGGTCCTCGGTCGGCTTGGGCTGGGCGTAGCGCACGGTCGGGCGGACCACGGCCCAGCGCTGGCCCAGCTGGGCGTCGGCCAGGCGCACGTAGACCGCACTGCCGCTGGTGACGCGCAGGCGTTCTTCTTCCAGGCCGGCCACGTAGGGTAGCTGCTCGATGCTGTCGATCACGCTCAGCTGCTTCAGGAACGGCTCGACCTGGGCCAGCGGAATGGCATCGATCGGGGCTTCCTGGCGCGGGCCGGGCTTGGCAGCGACGGTCACCCGGTCCAGATAGGCCAGGCTGAGCACGTCACCGGGATAGATCAGGTGCGGATTGGCGATCTGCGGATTGGCCTGCCAGATCTCCGGCCACAGCCACGGCTTCTGCAGGAAACGTGCGGCGATATCCCACAACGTATCCCCTTTTCGGACCACATAGGTGTCCGGGTGCCCGCCATTCACTTCCACGGCGGTAGCATAGGCAGCCACGGTCAGCATCGCCGCGGCGACGACCGTACGAAAACGAAGCAACATAGGTGTGAAGCCCTGATTCCCCAACAGGTCCGCGCACTATAGTCCAGAAACCGGGGCGCAAGGCAAGCGTTGGAGCTAGAATCTGCGACGTATGCCGGCGTGCCGGCCCCCTATCCGGAAACAGCCATGGCCCTTCTCCCCATTCTCGAGTTCCCCGATCCGCGCCTGCGTACCAAGGCTGCGTTGATCGAAGCCGCCGAAGTCACCACGCCGGCCTTCCAGGAACTGATCGACAACATGTTCCTGACCATGTACGACGCCCCGGGCATCGGCCTGGCCGCCACCCAGGTGGACGTGCACAAGCGCTTCATGGTCATCGACGTCAGCGAAGAAAAGAATGAACCGCATGTGTTCATCAACCCGGAAATCGTCGCCAAGGACGGAGGCCGGGTGTATCAGGAGGGCTGCCTGTCGGTTCCGGGCATCTTCGCCGACGTGACCCGCGCCGATACCATCACCGTGAAGTACCTGGACCGCAACGGCCAGGAACAGCAGCTGGAAGCCGGCGAAGTGCTGGCCACCTGCATCCAGCACGAGATGGATCACCTGGACGGCAAGCTGTTCATCGACTATCTGTCGCCGCTCAAGCGCGAGATGGTGCGCAAGAAGCTGGCCAAGCAGCGCAAGCACGTGGCGTGATCGCCAATCCGGGCCGCCCATCGGGTGGCCCGTGCCTGCGCGACGCGCGCGGGCTGTACGGCGCCGGCCGACGGCGCCGTTTTCTTTCCTGCACGAATCCATCCTGCAAGTGGGGTAGCCATGAGGATTGTCTTTGCCGGTACGCCGGAATTCGCGGTGTCGTCGCTGCGCGCGGCTGCGCGCCACCATGAGGTCGTGGCCGTCTACACCCAGCCTGATCGTCCGGCCGGCCGTGGCCGTGGCCTGGCGCCGTCGCCGGTCAAGCTTGAAGCCGTGGTCCGTGGCATTCCGGTCTACCAGCCCGAATCGCTGAAGGATGAAGCCGCCCAGCAGCAGCTGCGCGACCTGCAGCCGGACCTGATGGTGGTGGTGGCCTATGGCCTTATCCTGCCCAAGGCGGTGCTGGCCATTCCGACCCACGGCTGCTGGAACGTGCATGCCTCGCTGCTGCCGCGCTGGCGCGGTGCCGCGCCGATCCAGCGCGCGATCCAGGCCGGCGATGCGAAGACCGGCGTCTGCCTGATGCAGATGGAGGCCGGCCTGGATACCGGCCCGGTGCTGCTGCACCAGGAGCTGCCGATCGCGGCCACCGATACCGGTGGCCAGCTGCATGACAAGCTGGCGGAACTGGGCGCGCAGGTGCTGTCCGACGGCCTGGGCCTGCTGCGGGCCGGCATCAAGCCGATCGCGCGGCCGCAGCCGGAGCAGGGCGTGACCTACGCGCACAAGCTGGACAAGGCCGAGGCCCGTCTGGACTGGGCGCTGGATGCAGGGGCGCTGGCACGCACCGTGCGCGCCTTCAATCCGTGGCCGATCGCCGAGGCGACGCTGGCTGGCGAGCGGGTGCGCATCCATGGCGCGGTGGCGCTGGATGAGGCCCACGGCCAGGCGCCGGGCACGGTGCTGGCGGCCAGCCGCGATGGCATTGACATCGCCTGTGGCCAGGGCGCACTGCGCCTGCGCGTGCTGCAGCGGGAAGGTGGCAAGGCGATTACTGCGGCCGACTACCTCAACGCCCGCCGCGATCTGCGCGTGGGGGCATAAGCGGTGTCGAAGCAGAACGATTTCTCCGTCGCCAAGGCGGCGCCGGGCGCGGCCACGCGCATGCTGGCCGCACGTGTGCTGGCACAGGTGTTCACCCGTGGCCGTTCGCTGAAGGCCGAACTGGCCTGGGCGCTGCCGAAGCTGGCCGACAGCCGCGACCGTGCGCTGCTGGAAGCCCTGTGTTTCGCCGTCCTGCGCCGCCGCAGCACCTATGACGCGGCGCTGCAGTCGTGGATGCAGAAGCCGCTGTCGGCGCGTGATGCCGATCTGCGCACGCTGCTGATGGTCGGGTTCGCCCAGCTGGACGTGCTGGAGCTGCCGGCGCACGCGGCGCTGTCGGCCACCGTCGATGCCGCGCGTGCACTGGGCCGTGAGCGCCAGGCGGGCTTGGTCAATGCGATCCTGCGCCGCGCGCAGCGCGAAGGTTTCCCGGAGCAGCCAGCGCGCGATGCCTTCCCGGAATGGCTGGCCGATGCGGTGGAACGCGATTGGCCGGCACAGGCCGACGCGATCTTCAGCGCCAGCCTGCAACCGGCGCCACTGTGGCTGCGCGCCAACCGCCAGCAGGGCGGTCGTGACAAGGCACTGGCCGCGCTGGCCGAAGCCGGCATTGCCGCAGAAGCCAGTCCGCTCAGTGCCGACGCGTTGCGCCTGGCCTCTCCGGTTGCCGTGAATCAGCTGCCCGGCTTCGCCGAGGGCGCGATCTCGGTGCAGGACCTGTCGGCGCAGTGTGCCGCCGATGCGCTGGCCCCGGTGGCCGGTGCCCGCGTGCTGGATGCTTGTGCGGCCCCCGGCGGCAAGTCGGCGCACCTGCTCGAGCGCGACCCCAGCCTGCGCCTGCTGGCGCTGGATATCGACGCGCGCCGCCTGGCCCGTGCACGCGATACCTACACCCGTACCGGCGTGGGCGAGCATGCGCAGACCCTGGCGGCAGATGCCAGTGATCCGGGCGCCTGGTGGGATGGCGTGCCGTTCGACGCGATCCTGCTTGATGCGCCGTGCTCGGCGACCGGCGTGATCCGCCGCCAGCCGGATGTGATGTTCCACCGTCGCGCCGAAGACATCGATGCACTGGTCGGCGTGCAGGCGCGCCTGCTGGAAGCCTGCTGGTCGATGCTGCGCCCGGGCGGCGTGCTGTTGTATGCCACCTGTTCGATCCTGCGCGCCGAGAACATCGATCAGGTGCGCGCGTTCCTGAAGTGGCATCCGGATGCCGTGGCGCAGCCGCTGGGCGATGCATTCGGCGTGGATTGCGAAGGGGTGGCGCGCCAGAGGCTGCCGGGTGAAAACGATGCTGACGGTTTCTTCTACGCGCGTCTGTTAAAAGCAGCCTGACCCCCGCTGCCGTTTCGAGTCCCATGCTGAAAGCCCACGCGTCGCGCCAGACGTGGTTGTTGGTGGTGATGGCCCTGCTGGTGCTGGGGGCCGGCCTGGGCCTCCGTGATCCGTGGCCCTCGGACGAGCCACGTTTCGCGCTGGTGGCCAAGCAGATGGTCGACAGTGGCTACTGGTTGTTCCCGCATCGCGGCCCCGAGCTCTATTCGGACAAGCCGCCGATGCTGATGTGGTTGCAGGCGGCGATGTACAGCCTGGTCGGCCACTGGCGGGTGGCGTTCCTGCTGCCCTCGCTGCTGGCCGCGCTGGGCACGCTGTGGTGCGTGGTCGATCTCGGCCGCCGCCTGTGGACGCGCCAGGTGGGGCTGTACGCGGGCTGGGCACTGCTGTTCGCGCTGCACTTCACCTTCCAGGCGAAGAAGGCGCAGATCGATCCGCTGGTGGTGCTGTTCATCACCCTGGCCAACTACGGCCTGCTGCGCCATCTGCTGCTGGGTCCGGCCTGGCGCTGGTGGTGGCTGGGCTGGTTCTTTGCCGGCATTGGTGTGATCACCAAGGGCGTAGGCGTGCTGGCGCTGATGATGATCGTGCCGGCGGCAGTCGCATCCGTGCTGCACTGGCCACGGGTACGCCTGCACGTGCGCGACCTGCGTTTCTGGCTGGCACCGTTGGCCTTCCTGCTGGCGGTGTCGTTGTGGCTGGCGCCGATGCTGCTGGCAGGCTTCGCCACCGGTTCGGAGCCGTACCGCGCCTACATGGACGACATCCTGTTCCGGCAGACCGCGCGGCGCTATACGCAGTCCTGGGACCATCACCAGCCGTGGTGGTACTTCCTGGCGATCATGCCGTCGATGTGGATTCCCGCGTTTCTGCTGCTGCCCTGGGCGCTTCCGGCCTGGTTCCGGCGGCTGCGCCGGCGCGATGCGCGCTACCTGCTGCCGTTGGCCTGGTGGCTGCTGGTCGTGCTGTTCTTCTCCCTTCCGCACGGCAAGCGCGACGTCTACATCCTGCCGGCATTGCCGATGTTCTGCCTGGCGCTGGCGCCGTTGCTGCCCGGGCTGCTGAGGCGGCGCGATGTGCAGCGCGTGCTGGGCGCATTCACCGCGTTGCTGGCACTGGCGCTGGGGCTGGTCGGTGCGCTGGCGCTGCTGGGTGATCCGGATTTCGAAGTGCGCCTTACTCATGGCCGCGGGTTGCTTCCCGGTGCCACCGATGCGCTGGCCTGGGCGGCGCTGGCGATGGCGGTCTGGTCGGCCTTGAGCCTGTGGGTGTGCGGGCGCCAGCGTCGGCACGTTGCCCTGGCCTCTACCCTGGCAGGAGTCTGGGTGCTGTACAGCCTGGTCGGCTATCCGGTGTTGAACGACTCCAGCTCGGCCCGTGGCCTGATGCGTGAAGTGAGTGCACGCATCGGTCCGCAGGCCGAGCTGGGACTGGTGGCATGGAAAGAGC
Source organism: Stenotrophomonas sp. TWI1409 (assembly GCF_039673015.1). Classification (NCBI taxonomy): domain Bacteria; kingdom Pseudomonadati; phylum Pseudomonadota; class Gammaproteobacteria; order Lysobacterales; family Lysobacteraceae; genus Stenotrophomonas; species Stenotrophomonas sp. TWI1409. The sequence continues at coordinate 80,019 of NZ_JBDJKU010000009.1, read as the reverse complement.
AGAACCTGCTGATGGCTGATCGCCCGGCGGCCACCTTTGGATTCGAAGCACGTTGGCATCAACAGCTGCAGGCGGCCGTGCGCTGGCAGCGGCTGGTTCCGCAGCGACGCTGGCTGCTGGTGAACGAGGATGCGATGCAGGCCTGCATCGATCGTGCGCGGGCCGAGATGGCGGGCATTTCCAATCGTCGCCGCTGGTGGCTGGTGCCTGCCGATGCGGTCGCCGGCGACTGCCGGCCGTCAGTGGCGGAACTCGAGCACGAGCGCCGCCTGCAGGGGCCCGGCATCACCGATTGAGCGTTCGGGGAACGTGGCTCAGGTGCTGGCCAGGGCGGCGTGATAGCTGGCCAGCGTGGCGTCGGCGAATGTCTGCAGGCCGAACTCCCGCTGTGCATGGCGGCGTGCTGCGCGGCCCTGTTCCGGCAGCGCATCGCGCTGTGCGTACAGCGCCTGTACCTGGGCGGCGATGGCGTCGATGTCGCGTGTGGCAACCACCCAGCCATCGACGCCTTGTTCGATGTTCTCCGGCAGGCCCGCGTAGTCGCTGACCAGCATCGGCTTGGCGCTGGCCATCATCTCGCGGCAGGCGAAGGAGATCGTCTCGACGTCATGGGACAGTACGAAGCCAGCATCGCCGGCCGCGATCAGGACACGGGTATCGGCCAGCAGGCCGGTGAAGTGCACCTGCGCGGCCACCTCGCCCAGCGCCTGCACCTGTTCGCGCTGCTGCGCGCTGGGCAGGTGGCCGGCCACGGCCATGTGCACATGCGGACGCACCGCATCGGGCAGCCGTGCGATGGCCCGGGCCAGGTCGATCCAGCCCTTGTAATCGTCGGTGCCGGCATTGCTGACCAGCACCAGCGCCTGTGGATCCTGCGTCCACTGCTGGCGCAGCGCGCTGCCGGTGCCGGCCGGCTGCGGTGAGTAGCGCTCCAGGTCAACGCCATTGCGGACCACGTCGATCGGGCAGCGACGGTACGGGCCCTGTTCCAGCAGGCGCTTGGTGTCGGCCGAGACCGCGATCAGCCGATCGGTGGCCCAGCGTGCGCGCAGCGCATTGCCAAAGGTATTGGTGGGTTTGCTGTTGTGCTTGGTCAGCACGATCGGCGGGCGGCGCATGCCCAGCAGCCCCTGCATCACGAAGCGGTGGTCGCGTGCACCGTTGACATGGATCAGGTCGATGCCTTCATCGTGCACCAGCCTGCGCAGCGCGCGCTGTTCGGCCAGCTGCCGGGGCAGCGTTGGCAGGCCGCTGCCGAACGCAATCGGCAGTGTGCGGGCAATGCCTTCATCGGCCATGGTCCGCAGCAGGCGGCTGTCGGCCGGCGCGGCGACGTGGAGCGTGTGCTGGCCGTGCAGCGCACGCGCCAGCGAGACGATGTACGTGGTGTGGCCGCCACCGTCGCCGTAGTGGAAGTTGGTGTACAGGATTTTCATGGGGGGTCTTCAGGCAACGCCCACGCAGTGTGACACAGCGTGGTCAAGGCTGGTCCGCGGAAGGTGCCGGGTCGGCCACCGCCTGTCCATTGCCCAGCATCCACAGCATGATGGTCTTCTGCCGCACGTAGTTGGCGCGGACGTAGGCGTAGACCAGACCATGCCAGCCGTCGCGGAAGCCGCCACGGAACAGGAAGCCGCGCCAGAACCGCCAGGCCGGCGCCAGCACCAGCTTGCCCAGCGTGGCCCGCTTGCCGCGTGCGAACTCGTGCTCGGCCATCATCCGCGCGTACTTCTCGGTCTTGGCCAGCTGCTGCTGCAATGACCGGTACGGATAGTGGATCAGGTCGCCGCGCAGGGTGCCCACACTGCCGTCGACACTGGCCGCCTCGTGGATCTCGCGCTTGCCGCGCCAGCCGCCGCGGCGGCGGTCGAACAGGCGCATCACCCGGTCCGGGTAGGCATTGCCATGGCGCAGGAACTTCCCGAAGTACTCCGAGAGGCGGGCGAAGCGATAGCCGGCCTGGCCGCCGAAGCCACCGTCGCGGGCCTGCTCGATGGCCGTGCGCAGTTCGGGGCTGATGCGCTCGTCGGCGTCCAGGCACAGCACCCAGTCGTGGCTGGCCTGCTCGACGCAGAACGCCTTCTGGCTGCGGAAGCCCTCGAACCGGCGCTGCAGCACGCGGGCACCGGCGGACTCGGCGATGGCTACGGTGGCATCGGTGGACTGCGAGTCCACCACCACGATCTCATCGCAGAAGGCCAGCGAGGCCAGGCAGTCGCCGATGCGCCCGGCCTCGTTGAACGCGATAATGCACGCCGAGATGCGAGGCCGTTCGATGGGAGCGGTCGTGGAGGACATGATGGCCGGGTACCTGTTGTTTGCGACGGAGCGCTATGCGCTGCCTATTCTCGCCCCGTTGGCGCAGGCCTTGCACGCGTCCGGGCAGGAGGTGGCGGCCTGGTTCGAGGACGGCGCGGCCGGCAGCAGCCTGCCGGGGGTGCCCAACGTGGGCCTGAAGCAGGCCCTGGCAATGCGTCCGCGGGCGGTGTTCAGCGCGGCCAACTGGGTGCCGACCTTCCTTTCGGGGGCCAAGGTGCAGCTGTTCCATGGCTTCAACGTGGAGAAGCGGGACAGTGCGCGCGGCCACTTCCGGGTGCGCGGCATGTTCGACCTGTACTGCACGCAGGGGCCGGCCACGACCGCACCGTTCCGCGAGATCGCCAGCCTGCAGGGCCACTTCGCCGTGGCCGAGACTGGCTGGCCGAAGCTGGACCCGCTGTTCCGCGATGACGGAGGCGAGAGTTCCGCGCTGCGCGCACCGGCCGGTGACCGCCCGGTGATCCTGTTCGGTTCCACCTTCACCGAGCGGCTCAGCGCGGCCCCGCACCTGCATGCGCAGATCGCCGCTGATATCGCCGCCGGTGACCACTACTGGCTGCTGACCCTGCACCCGAAGTGCCCACCGGAACTGTTCGAACGCTACCGCGCGCTGGCCGGTGCCAATGCCCGCTTCATCGAGCCGGAGCAGGTGATGGCCGCGCAGCGTGCCGCCGATGTGCTGGTGTCGGACACCTCATCGATCGTTTCGGAGTTCATCGTGCAGCACAAGCCGGTGGTGACCTTCCGCAACCGCGTGCCGAAGCCGCACATGATCGACTTCGATGATCCTGCGCAGCTGCAGGCGATGCTGCAGCGCGCGCTGCACCCGGACGCCGCGCTGCAGGCGGAAATCGTGCGCTACGCCGATGCCATCCACCCTTACCGCGATGGCCGCTCCAGTGAACGGGTGATCGCGGCCACCGAGGATTTCCTGTCCGGTGAAATGGGTGCGTTGCGGCGCAAGCCATTCGGCAGCTGGGTGCGCGATCTGCAGATCCGCAAGGACCTGGGGTATTGGGGCCCGTCGCAGCGCTGATGCCTCGCTGAACCCGCTCGCGGTAGTGCCGGCCGCTGGCCGGCAACCTCGGGAATGGCGGCAGTTGCCGGCCGGCGATCGGCACGACCTATAGTGCTTACCAGCGCAGCTTGCGCCGCGCCAGCGCCGCGGCCAGTTGATCCATCACCTGTTGGGCCTGTGCCTGCGGCAGATGATGCAGCGTCAGCGCCACATCACCATGCGCGCCGGCGGTATCCAGCTGCAGGCTGCTGGTGCCCAGCAGTTTGTCCAGCGGCGAGCGTTGCAGGCGCAGGCCCTGCACCTTGTCCAGCTCGGCCCAGCGCCACCAGCGCTTCCACCAGCCGCCGCGCACCGCCACATAGTGTTCGTCCAGGTACCAGCCCATGCGTGCCATCTGCCGGTGCGCGACCAGCAGCGCCACCGGTAGCCACGCCAGCACCAGCAGGCCCCATGGGCCCCAGCGCCAGTACGCGGCCGCAGCCAGCAGCGGCACCAGCACCAGTGCGCCCAGGCACAGCCGCCACCAGCCGCGCTGCGGAATGGACTGCCATTGCAGCGGAGGCCACTGCAGCTGCGGCAGCAGGTGCTGCACCAGCTGCTCACAACGTGTACTGGACGCCAGCGGCGCGAGTTCGCGCAGGGCGCGGTCCTCATCGCGCGCGGGGCCACCGGCGGCACTGTCGATGCGCAGCTGACGCAGCCCGAACCAGCGCTGCAAAGTACCTTCGCGCAGCGTCCAGGCCTGGATGCGCCGGCGCGCCACGCTGCTGCGGGTGCGGCTGAGCAGACCGGCCGATACGGTCAGGCGTCGGTCCTGCTCGCTGAGGGTGAAGCCGTGGTAGCGCAGCAGCGTCAGCACCACCGACAGCACGCGCAGCGCCAGCCAGCCCAGCAGCAGCGCGGCAGCCAGCAGCAGAAACGCGCCGGTCACGCCGGGGTGCAGATGGCTGGCGTAGCCAAAGGCTTCGCGTCCACCGCGCTGGAGGGCATCGTCCATCACCGGCCGTGGCACGGTCTGGAACAGCACGCCGAACGCGGCGATCGCCAGCGCCCAGCCGCGGTTGGAGAGCAGGCCCATGCGTACCACGTCCCAACTCGACAGGCGCAGCAGTACCTGCTCGTTCTCAGTCGCGGTGCTGGCAACCGGGTCGGGCTCGGTGATGCCGGCGGCCTGCGGCGCCTGCCCGCGCTGGCGGACCAGCCGTTCCAGCGCCAGCGCCTGGTCCAGCTTCAGCACCCGCATCTCCGCTTCCGGGCGCACGCCACCGGCCGATTCCAGGCGCAGCTCGGCCACACCAAACAGACGGTGCAGCGGGTTCTGTCGCACCTCCACGTTGTGGATGCGCGCGAACGGAATCTCGCGCCGGTTGCGCGCGAGCAGACCGCTGCGCACGGTGATCGCATCACTGCCGATACGGTAGCGGTAGCTGAGGTACTGCAGCACCGACACCAGTACCAGTGCGGCAATTGCCGTCAGCGGAATCAGCTGCGCCCACATCGGGTCGCGGTCGCCGCGCTGGCCGAACACCAGCAGTGCCACCAGCGGCAGGAAGTAATGGCGCAACTGCATCAACAGTACGAACAACCACGACCACGGATGCAGGCGGTGGTCCTCGCCACCGGCGGGCAGTGCTGCAGGCAGAGGCGGTGGCAGGCTCACAGGGCGTCGGCGTCCTGGTCGAGCTGGTGGGACAGGGTATCGCGCAGGCGCTCGGCATCCGCCTCGTCCAGGCCGCTGACGGTCACCGCGCTCATGCGGGTGCCGGCGGTGTGCACGATCAGCGTGGCCAGGCCAGCACGGCGTTCCAGTGGTCCACGGCGCAGGTCCAGGTGCTGCACGCGCGAAATGGGGATGCGCGTTTCCAGCTGCCACATCAGGTCGCGGCGCAGGCCCAGCCCTTGGGCATCCAGCCGCCAGCGGGTGCGGACCAGGCGCCGGCGGCCGAGCCAGGCGCCGAAGACGATGCCGATCAGCAGCCCAAGGGCGGCCGTCCACAGGCCGCCGGGCAGGTCGAAGAACCACGCGGCTGCGGCCAGCGGCAGGCCCGGCACAAACAGGCCGCCGAAGGCACCTTCCAGTGCGGCCAGCCGCGCGGCGCGGCGCGGCAGCGACTGCCAGGCATCGGTGGTCGGAGCAGTAAGGGGAACGTCGGTCACGCGGGCTCCGTCAGGTGGCAGGGCGGGCGGTGGCGGCCGTGGCCGCACCGCGCAGACGGTAGCAGGTCGGCTGCGTTACTGGGCAGCCTGGATCAGCGCGTCCACATCCAGCATGTGGCCGGCACGATCGGCCTTGGTACGCAGGTAGTGTTCGTTCTCGGCGGTGATCTCGCCGGTGACCGGAATGCAGTCCAGCACTTCGATGCCGGCATTGCGCAGGCGCTGCGCCTTGGTCGGGTTGTTGCTGAGCAGGGCCACACGCGAAATGCCCAGGCCGCGCAGCATCGCCACCGCGCTGCCGTAGCGCCGTTCGTCGGCGCCGAAGCCGAGCTGTGCATCGGCATCGATGGTGTCCAGGCCGTCATGCTGGTAGCCATAGGCACGCATCTTGGCCGCGATGCCGGTACCGCGGCCTTCCTGGTCCAGGTACAGCAGCACGCCGCCGCCCAGTTCCTTCAGCTTGCGCAGGCCGCGCCGCAGCTGGTCGCCGCAGTCGCACTTGAGCGAACCGAACAGGTCGCCGGTCAGGCACGAGGAGTGCACGCGTACCGGTACCACCGCCGACAGATCCGGTTCGCCGACGATGATCGCGACCTGGTCACGCTGGGCGACGCCACCACGGAACACCGCGAACGTGGTCATGCCGACATCGCGCAGCGGTACCGGCGAACGCGCCACCAGTTCGTAGTCATGCGCGGCATGTGCTGCGCCCTCGGCCAGGTCGCACAGCGCAACCTCGGCCGCGCCATCGAAGGTGCGGTCTTCGGCGTCCAGGCGCACCGCCACCATCGCCGGCAGCAACAGGCCGAGGCGGGCCAGTTCCACCGCGCCTGCATCGAAGGCGTCACCGGCGCTCCAGCCGTCCGGCATCGGGCCCGGTTCACGCAGGTAGCCCAGCGAGGGCAGGGCATCGAAGGCAATACCCGCCAGCGGCAGGCGTGCTCCTTCCGGGGCCTCCACGCCAAGCACGCGGGCGCGGGTAGCGGTCAGGAACAGGTAGTGGCGCTCGCGCGCGGCGCTGGCGAACGTGGCGAAGCTGCTGGCGGTGGCGCTGTCCAGTGCGATCACCGCCAGGCGCTGGCCCTGGCCATCGTGGAGCAGCACCGGGCGACCGGCGCGCAGTTCGGCCACCGCGCGTTCGCAGCGGATCGCGGCGGGATCGCCGAACAGGGAAGAGGCAGCAGGCATGGCAGGACCGGGGGAGGCGGACATCGCAGTCTCTATGGGGGCGCCGGCGTCGTATTCAACGTGGTGCGGCCGCCGGTCGCAGGTGCCAGGTGGGCCTGAGTGCGGCAGCCGTCAGTGCGGATGCTCTTCGGTCGCATACGGGTCTTCCTCGCCGCTGCCCGGTGGCCGCAGCGTATAGCGCTTGTAGGTCCACTGGTACTGGGCAGGATCGCGGCGCGCAATGCGCTCGATGCCGGCATTGAGCGCGGTGGCGGCCACCTGCGGGTCCGGGTCGGCCACGGCCGGGTCGGTCGGCTCGATGTGCAGGGCAAATTCCATGTCCGGCCCGATGCGCTCGCACCAGCCGTACAGCACGGTGGCGCCGGTGCGCTCGGCCAGCCGGTTGACCAGGGTCATGGTCAGCGCCTGCACGCCGAAGAACGGCACGAACACGCCGTCGCCTGCCTTGGGCTGCTGGTCGGGCAGGATGCCGGTGGCACCGCCGTCCTTGAGTACCTTGAACAACTGGCGCACGGCCGGGCCTTCGGCGCGCACCTGCTGTACGTTCTGGCCGCCCCGCACCAGCTGCAGGAAGGCATCGCTGGCCTCGTCCTCCGGTGGCTTGTAGACGATGGCGATCTGCCCGCGCGAGGCCAGCCACTGGTTCAGCAGCTCCCAGTTGCCGAAGTGAGGTGCGGCCACGATCACGCCCTTGCCGCTGGCCAGGGCCGCGTCGTACAGGGCCTCGCCGTGGCGCTGCTTCAGGTGCAGGCGCAGGTTGTCGGCCGGCGCCTGGCTCCACAGGCGCAGGGTCTCGATGGCCTGCAGGGCGGTGGAGCGCAGCAGCTCCCGGTGCAGGCGGTCGCGCGTGGCGCGGTCCAGGTCCGGGTAGGCCAGCTCCAGGTTGCGTCGGGTGACGCGGCTCTCACGGGCGTTGAGACTGATCCAGGTCCAGGACAGGGCACGGGCGATTCCCCGCAGCAGCGGCCAGGGCAGGCGGGCGAACAGGGTGGTGGCGCGGTAGACCAGCCGGGCTTTGCGTTGCGGATTCATCTGCGCCAGTTTAGCCAAGGGCGCTGCTATCGTGGCCGGCCCCGTTCATTGGAGCCCACGATGCTCGTCCTTATCCAGCGTGTCAGCCAGGCTGCCGTCCACGTCGATGACGAAGCGGTCGGCCAGATTGGTCCGGGCCTGCTGGCGCTGGTGGGCATGGAACCGGGCGATACCGAGGCCCAGCTGCGGCGCATGGCCGAGCGCCTGCTGGGCTACCGGGTGTTCGCCGACGAGGCCGGGAAGATGAACCGCTCGCTGCGCGACACCGGCGGCGGCCTGCTGCTGGTCAGCCAGTTCACCCTGGCGGCCGATACCCGTTCGGGCATGCGGCCCAGCTTCACCAGCGCCGCACCGCCGGACGAGGCTGAACGCGGGTTCAATCGATTTGTCGAGATCTGTCGTGAAAATCACGCACCAGGGGTGGAAACGGGCCGATTTGGTGCCCATATGGTCGTCAGCCTGGTCAATGACGGTCCCGTGACCTTCCTTCTCAGGCCCTGAGCCTGCGGGACCACCGCCCGGCAGGCGGGGCCCCGGGCTGGTATAATGCTACGTTCCCTATTTCTCCCTAGCCGGTGGCGCGAGCACTACATGGCCAACGAACGTCCTGCCCAATCCGAAATCAAGCAACTGATCAGCAAGGGCCTGGAACAGGGCTACCTGACCTACGCCGAAGTCAATGACCATCTGCCGGACGACATGGTCGACCCGGAACAGATCGAAGACATCATCGGCATGATCAACGGCATGGGCATCGATGTCCATGAAGTTGCGCCGGATGTGGAAACCCTGCTTCTCAACGATGGCAACACCGGTAACCGCGAAGTCGATGACACCGCGGCCGAAGAAGCTGCCGCCGCGCTGAGCGCGCTCGACACCGAAGGTGGCCGTACCACCGACCCGGTGCGCATGTACATGCGCGAAATGGGCACCGTCGAGCTGCTGACCCGCGAAGGCGAAATCGCCATCGCCAAGCGCATCGAGGAAGGCCTTTCGCAGGTCCAGGCCGCCCTGGGCCAGTTCCCGGTCTCGGTCGAGTCGCTGCTGACCGACTACGAAGCCCACAAGGAAGGCAAGAAGCGCCTGGCCGAAGTGATCGTCGGCTTCAACGATCTGGCCGATGAAGTGCCTGCGCCGGCCGCTGCCGCGTCCGATGACAGCGATGATGCCGACGCCGAAGGCGACGAGGACGAGGACGATGATGTCGAGGGTGGCGAGGAAGAAGCCGCACCGACCGGTCCGGACCCGGAGGAAGTCGCTGCGCGCATGCAGGCGCTGAGCGATGCCTTCAATGCCTTCAAAAAGGCCGCCACCAAGGGCGACAAGAAGAACCTGCCGCGCCTGCGCGAAGAGATGTCGGCGGTGTTCGTCACCCTGAAGCTGCCGCTGCCGCTGACCGACGTGCTGACCAAGCAGCTGCGCGACACCATGGCGTCGATCAAGGCCCATGAGCGCCGCGTGCTGAATCTGGCGACCGTCACCGCCCGCATGCCGCGCAAGGACTTCATCCGTTCCTGGGAAGGCAACCAGACCAATCTGGAATGGGTGGAAGATGCGCTGAAGCGCAAGCAGAAGTGGTCTTCGGCCCTGCGCGAAGTGAAGGACCAGATCATCGCCGAACAGCAGGCGACGATCGACATCGAGAAGCTGACCCAGCTGGACCTGGAAGAGCTGAAGGAAATCAGCCGTGCCATGGCCTACGGTGAAGCCAAGGCGCGCAAGGCCAAGAAGGAAATGGTCGAGGCCAACCTGCGCCTGGTGATCTCGATCGCCAAGAAGTACACCAACCGCGGCCTGCAGTTCCTCGACCTGATCCAGGAAGGCAACATCGGCCTGATGAAGGCCGTGGACAAGTTCGAGTACCGCCGCGGTTACAAGTTCTCGACCTACGCCACCTGGTGGATCCGCCAGGCGATCACCCGCTCGATCGCCGACCAGGCGCGCACCATCCGTATTCCGGTGCACATGATCGAGACGATCAACAAGTTGAACCGCATTTCCCGCCAGATGCTCCAGCAGTACGGCCGCGAGGCTACGCCGGAGGAGCTGGCCAAGGAAATGGACATGCCGGAAGACAAGATCCGCAAGGTGATGAAGATCGCCAAGGAGCCGATCTCGATGGAAACCCCGATCGGCGACGACGAGGATTCCCATCTGGGCGACTTCATCGAGGACACCAACGTGGAGTCCCCGATCGAGAACACCACCAACATCAATCTGTCTGAAACCGTGCGCGACGTGCTGGCCGGCCTCACCCCGAGGGAAGCCAAGGTGCTGCGCATGCGCTTCGGCATCGACATGAACACCGACCACACCCTTGAGGAAGTCGGCAAGCAGTTCGACGTGACCCGCGAGCGCATCCGCCAGATCGAAGCGAAGGCCCTGCGCAAGCTGCGTCACCCGAGCCGCTCGGAGCAGCTGCGCAGCTTCCTGGATATCGATTGATTTCCAGCGGCTGTTGAAGCGTTGAGAGAAACCCCGCTTCGGCGGGGTTTTTCTTTGCCCACCATATCCCTGCAAAGGCCGGCCCATGCTCGGCTGAGGCTTATGATTACGTAACAAGTAATGTAACGGAAGGCCCGCGTCGAAGCTGGCTCTTCGTGAATATACCCATTATTTTCAAGCTCATAGGTGCACGGCCGCGCTTGCAGTCCCGCTTTTTTGATGCTAATTACGTAACAAATTTCGTATTACGTAATGCACATGCCACGCGCTCAACGCCCACAGGTACTGGATCTGATCGCTCAGCTGGCCCCCGGCCAGCCGCTACCTGCCGCGGCGCTGGCCGAACGTCTGGGGGTGGACCGGATGGCGCTCAGCCGGCTGGTGGCCGCCAGTGGCCCGCAGGTGGTGCGCATGGGCAGCACCCGGGCAACCGCCTATGCGCTGCGGCGGCCCACCCGGGCCGGCAGCGAATGGCCGCTGTACCGGTTGCGCGAAGATGCGACGCTGGAGGAGCTGGGGCGGGTAATTGCGCTGGTAGGAGGCGGCTTCCACGTCGATGCCGGGCCTGACTGTCCGAACCTGCGACGCGCGCCCGAAGGTGACGTTGCCGCCTTCTTTCCTGACTTGCCGTGGTACCTGGATGACCTGCGACCGCAGGGATTTCTTGGTCGCAGCTTCGCCCATGGCCGTGCGCAGGCGCTCGGCCTGCCGAAGGACCTCAAGAGCTGGCAACCGGACGATGTGTTGATGGCCCTGGTAACCGCTGGCGGGACTGAAGCGGGCGATCTGCTGCTCGGTACCGCCGCCGTGGAGGCGGCGATGGAGACGTTGCAGGTGCCGATCGATCGGGTTGCGGCCGACGATCGTCTTGCACAGTATCGCGAGCGTGCGCGTGCTGCGCTGGACGGAGAGGACGTGGGCTCCTCGCCGGGTGGCGAGCAACCCAAGTTCACCGCCACCGTAGAGGCCTACGGCAGGCGCCGCTCGGTCCTGGTCAAGTTCGCGCAGCCCGATGAAGGCGCCGCCGCCCAGCGCTGGAGCGATCTGCTGGTCTGCGAACATCTGGCGCTTGAGGCCCTGCGCGAGTCCGGACAAGCCGCGGCGTCCAGCGAACTGCTGCAGTCGCCCACGCACACCTTCCTGGAAATCGAGCGCTTCGACCGCACGCCCGATCTGCTGGGGCGGCGAGGCCTGGTCTCGCTGCTGTCGCTATCGTCTGCGTTCACCGGCGAGGTCACCCCAGCGTGGCCGGTTGCAGGCGCCGAACTGCGTGATCAAGGCTGGCTGACGGCCGACACCGTGCAGGCGATGGGCCGACGTCACGCGTTCGGGCGGCTGATCGGCAACAGCGACATGCACCACGGCAACATCGCCTTCCACTTCATTGATCGCGGCCCGCTGCCGCTGGCGCCGGTCTACGACATGCTGCCGATGTCGCTGGCGCCGTCAAAGCTGGGCGTGTTGCGCGCGGACGAGCCGCTGTCGCCGGTCGCGCCGCTGGGCAGTGGTGATCTGCAGCATCTGCGCTGGGCGGCACCGGTGGCTGAAGCATTCTGGCAGTGCGTGGCTGTTGACGGGCGGATCCAGTCGCCGGCAATGCGGTCGTTGGCGGGGGCGAACGCCGAGCGGGTGCGGGAGATGGGCGCGCGGTTTGGGTGAGCCAGCTGTTGCGCAAGCCTGGGCGCGTGGCGTTGCGCAGCGATGGCTGAGGGTTTTTCAGTGTGTCTTGGCGCCGGCGGGTAGCCGGTTGAGCGCAGGCTCCACTACACTGTAAAGCTGCGCAGGGCCTATAGCTCAACGGTTAGAGCAGGGGACTCATAATCCCTTGGTTCCAGGTTCGAATCCTGGTGGGCCCACCACATTGACGTCCAGCGAAGTCCAGAGACGTCCGCGAAGTCCTTGAGTCGCTTGATTTCAGCGCTGCGACGGATCCATAGCCGTCCAGCGGCATCCACTTGCATCCACAAAAAAAGTGAGTCAGGCTGTGTGTCAGCGGGCTAGACGCCCCTAGACGACTCACAGGCGCTCGACTCACATGCTGACCGACACCAAGTTGCGCTCGCTCAAGCCAAAGGCCAGCCCCTTCCGTGTGGCTGATGCCAACGGCTTGTGCATTGAAGTGCGCCCCTCGGGAGCCAAGGTGTGGCGCTACCGCTACCGCTATCTGGGAAAGGCCAGCATCGTCACGCTCGATGAGTACCCGTCGATGTCGCTGCAGGCTGCCCGCGTCGAACGCGACCGTCTGCGCTCGCTCCTGCGCGGCGGGGCTAATCCCGCTCAAGTGGCCAGGGTCGAAAAGGCAGTCCAAGGAGAACGGGCCGCGAACACCTTCGGAGCCATCGGCTTGGAGTTGCTCGCCAAGCGAACGAAGGAGGGCCTTTCCCCTGGATCGGTTGTGCGTGAGCGTCGGCTGATCGAGAAGGATCTGGCTGGACTGGCGGATTTGCCTATTGGGGACATCACCGCCCCCGTACTGCTGGCTGCGCTGCGGAAGTTGGAACAGCGCGGTGTTGTAGAAACCGCGCATCGCGCCCGGGCACATGCTGGGCGGGTCTTCCGCTACGCCATAGCTACGGGGCGTGCTGACAGAAATCCCGCTCAGGACCTGACAGGAGCGCTTGAACAGCCTCAGACCAAGCACTTTGCCAGCGTGACTGATCCTGCCGTTATAGGAGGCCTCCTGCGCGCGCTGTGGGGCTACCAGGGGGCACTGGTCACGCAAGCCGCTCTAAAGCTGGCCCCAATGGTGTTTGTTCGCCCTGGGGAGCTTAGGCAGGCGAAGTGGGCTGACATCGACCTCGATGCTGCAGAGTGGCGCTATGTCACTAGCAAGACCAAAACGCCGCACATCGTCCCTCTGTCAGATCAGGCCGTTGAGGTTCTCCGGGAGTTGCACCCGTATACGAAGCGGAGCGAATTTGTCTTTCCTGGCGTCCGCAGCTCGCTGAAGCCAATGAGCGAGAACACGATGAACGCGGCGCTCCGAAACCTCGGCTTCGACTCAGACACGATGGTTGGCCATGGCTTCCGAGCGATGGCAAGAACGGTTCTGGATGAGGTGCTTGGCTACCGTCCGGACTACATCGAACACCAGTTAGCGCATGCCGTAAAGGATCCGCTTGGGCGGGCCTACAACCGAGCAACCCACCTGCCGGAACGCCGGAAGATGATGCAGGCCTGGTCTGACTATCTCGACCAGCTGCGCGTTGCAGAACCGAACGTGCTGGCCTTCAAAGCCAAGCGCGCCTAACCACCGGAGATAGGCCTTTAAGGAGGGCCGGACAAAGAAGCACAGCCGCATAAACAAAGCGGCCGAGAAAGGGGCGGGAACCCCTAGCTCGGCCTACCACAACCGACTATTGGAGAGTCGATCATGGATTGCAGCATTGTACTTGTTGCGCCTGAACGGGCGCGCTCGGCCGAAATCCGGCCCGCACTTTCGGACGTACTGGCCAGCAGCAGGATCGTCCGCGCTTGCCACAGTTGGCTTAGCGCCAACGATGACCTCAATACCTACCGGGTCTGCCTCGCACTTTTTGCCGCCGCGTTGGCCCTCGAATTTTGGGGGCGCGCCAATGGCTAAGCGCAATCAAGGCGAGTCGACGGCCCTGAGCAGGGAAGATGCCCTTTTCCAGGCACTGAACTCAGCAAGCCTTGCCATGGGTGACATTGAGGGAATCTGCCAACTGCTCTTCAACGAGCAATCGATGTTCGAGGCCGATTTCCCGGCTCCGATAGCTGCTGCCATCAGCATGATCCGCGAGCGGGCCTCTACTGCAGGAAACGCGATGCAGGAGGTGCTGTGATGCTCAGCTCGACTGTAGCGACGGCGGGGCAGCAAAAGGATGTACTCGAAGTCCGTATTGAGGCGCTGCTTGAAGCTGGCGTACCGATCCGAACTTTGATCGGACATCAGCTATGCAGCATAGACTGGCTTGCTGCTCGAATCGACCACAAGTTCCGGCTTTGCTATCACGGCGAGCGCGGTGAAGTGATTGTTGAGTGCGTTTCTGCAGCCAGTCTCCTCACTCGTGGCAGAGAGCTAGGTTGGCATCCGCTGGATGAAGAACCATTTGAGCTTGGATGGCCAGACCTCTTCAAGGAGCCGCTGTATCACCACCGACACGGCGTTCATTGGTATGCGACCGCTATCTCGGACACGGATCGGATGCTCCCACTCGCGTTTCCTAAGTCTGTCCTCGAGAGAGACAGACTAGCCACGGAAGCAGCGGCTGAGAGGGCTGAAAGTCGATTGCGTCGCCAGCAGAAGACGAGGGACAGAGCCTTGGCTGCCAAAGACCGCCAAGCTGATCTGGACAACTTGACGCGTATCTCAGAGCGGATGCTGCAGGAGGCCGCACAGGCCGGACGCCCTATTTCAGTTTCGACCGCGCGGCGAAGGGCAAAGGCATGGATGCACCAATGGGAGAAGGACGTTGCCACCGTCATGAAGCGCTTCACAGATAGCCAGGAGGGCAACCATGGCCAGTAATGCAAGTAGGTTCAGGCGGCCGGTCCGATTCAATCGGAACCGTGCAAACCCCATCCATCGCTTGCCATTCTACCGCCAGAGCCATGCCAAGGTTGGGGACTACTGGCGGATGCCGGAAGCCCGTGGGCATCTGATGGGCCGAGAGGTGGGGCGGGTCTGTTGCATCGCGTTCCTCCAAGCTCTCCAAGAGGCTGCAGCAGACCCACGCACTAGCAAGAGTGCCCACCTGGCCGATATTGTCTGCTCGGCAGTTGAGGCTTACGGGGGGAGTCTGGACAGCGCTCAGCGAGGCGTTGTCGATGGATTCTTTGGGGCTGGATCACCGCTGACGGAGGTTCTGATGCGAGGCCTTGGATCCAAGAGGGGGGCTGACTACACCATGGAGCAATTGGAGGGTGCTCTCAGCGACTTGGCATCGGTCACCGTTGAGGAGTACGCCGGTAGACGCATGGTTCCAGTGCAATGTCTGATCCCTGATAGGTCCGACCATCCTGCTTTCGAATTGTCATCCCTGGACGCAAGGCCTCAGTAAGAGGCAGCTTGAATTGAGGAACAACTACATGGCCCGTCCCAAACCCGCCAGCCGAATTCCCGACTGGTTCAATCTTGATGCATACGACCGCTTGTCTGGTTTGGACGCCAATGGCTGGCTCACGGTAGTCAGTGGACTTCGCCAGCTGCTTGATGAAATTCCAGATTTCTATCGAATTGACGATGAAGACGCCGGGGTTAGTCTGGGGGAGCTTGAGGCGACCTTCATAAGCTTCCAAGAGGACGAGGGCATGGGATGGGCCGATTGGAAGAAGCAGGACTATGCCGTCGACAAGGATGCCTTTAACTTTGGCAGCGTACAGTCATTGAGCAACTGGACAGTTGCGCATATGGGTGCAACGCTCGAACACATCAGGAATGGCCCTGAATTGTTGGCCGGCATTAGGACGGCGGTTGAGCTTGAATCGAAGAGGGAATTCAAAGAATCGAGGAAAGCACTTAAGGCAATGGAATCTCTAGATGAATTTGCCAACACGCCTTTCTTCGTTTCGTTGCGAGATTCAAGGGAAGCTTCAGGTTCTGGGGTCGGGCTGCCCAGGCGTAGAACGCTCTCTGTCAACATGCGAGCTCCTGACGAAATACTCCGAAAGGACTTCGACAGGTGGCTTCAGGCGATGCGCGCTCTTCAAGGGCATCAGGCTGCGAAGAAGTCATTTACGGACACTGATTTCAAAAGGTGGGTGCGCAACGCGTACGTCCCGCTGCTCGTGCTGAACAAGTGGAAGGAACTCACCGGTGCGAGGATCACCTACGGGGACCTTTGTGAAGCGGCGTTCCCACCAATGAGACGAGTGGAAGTAGATGACGTCCGCAAGACTTTCCTGCCAAACGCCAAGGCCTGGGCGTCGCTGGAGACAATTGATGCTCTTGCTGCGCAGGCAGCCCGGGAAGACGAAAAGTCGGAAGATTTTAGCGACTGAGTTTTTCCGGAAATTTCGGTAAGCATCGATGGCCCGGACAAGAATGAGGGCCTTATTTGGCCCTTCTAGTGCAAGCGCTATGTGCATAGTTTTACATCCGCCCGGACACAGCCGGGCGGGTGCGGACGCCGGTTCGTACCCATCTAACAGGTACGGACAATGGTCATTTCCACGAACGCTCTCGACCCACTGCTCCACCGAATCCCCGACGCGTGCCGCCGGCTCAGCGTCAGCCGGACGACCCTCTACGAGCTGATCAAAGCGGGCGAGATCCGCTCGGTCAAAATTGGAACTCGATCCCTGATCCCTGAGGTCGATCTCCAGCGTGTGCTGTCCTCCAGACTGGAGGCCGTGCGATGAGCGGATTCGACTTCTCCGATCTGAGCCCAGATCAGCGACGTCTGCTGGACCTTGGTGGCTGGACCGCAGATCACCCCCATGCCGAGACCAAGCCGGGCCGTAAGGATGCCTGGGGCTTGATCGAGCGCGGGCTCCTTCTCGCTGTCAGCGTTCGGAGGCGTGACAGCTACGGCGCTTACTCCCTCACTGAGTACCGGGTGCCGGACACGGCCCGCCGGGCGTGGGCTCAGCATAAGGAGACCTCGGTATGACCTCCGATGCTATCCGGCTTGGGCGCGTGGCCGCTCAGGGCCGAACCCTAATGCGCCTGCCCGAGGTGATCGCGGCTTGCGGTATGTCCCGCTCTCTCATCTACAAGATGGCGAAGGATGGTCGGTTCCCCCGACCTATCCGAGTAGCTGCGCGCTTGTCTGCCTGGGACTCGGAGGCGGTGAGGTGCTGGATCGACTCCCGTTGCGAAGAGGGGAGGGCCGCCTAATGGCTACTGGAATCGTCCACGTCGAGTTCCACGGTGCCGAACTCATCGGCCGTCTCCATCAAGGACAACCCTTTGTCGCCATGCGGCCCATCGTGGAAGGTATGGGGCTGGATTGGTCCAAGCAGCTCGAGAGGCTGAAATCTCACCCCGTGTTGGCCCGGCAACTGTCTACCTTAAGGGGGATGGTTGCCGGTGATGGCAAAGGTCGCCAGATGCAGGCATTGCCCCTGTCTAGGCTCCCGTTCTGGCTGGCCACAGTGAACCCTAACAAGGTGAAGGCTGCCATTCGGGAGCGCGTGGTGCTGTTCCAAGAGCAGGCGGCTGACGTTCTCGCAGCGGCATTCCTCTCAAATGGCACGAGGCAGGATGCGGCAATGGCAAAGCGTGTCGCAGGCACCGTAATGTGCCGGATCCTGCACGACACCCTGGTTGGGCTGGGCAGGGACCCGAAGGGTTACGACTACGCCACCGAGCATCGACTTGTGAATCACTGCATCACTGGGGTCTTTGGCGGTGTCTGTGAGGACTCGCTTTCCACAGACCAGCTCAAGCTGCAGCAAGAGCTCAGGATGCAGAACGCGGTGTGGATCGGGCAGGGCAGACCATATCGTGAGCGCAAGCCTCTCCTTGAGCAGCATGCAGCCACTTGGTGCAGCTCTCAGCAGATCGGTTGGGAGGCCCCCAATGCTTCCTAGCGCGACTGACAGGCTATTGCATTGCGCCAGCGGTCTCCTCGTCTCGCCGAGTACTGGGGAGCTATGGAGCGCCTGCGGGCGGACAGTAGGCCGGAGATACCGTGACGGGTACATCAGGGTCATTCACCGCCGGGCAGGTGGTTCCTGCACAACCTGGTATGCCCACAGGCTCGTGTGGGAGGCCGTCCACGGTCCTGTACCCAAGAGGATGGAGGTGGACCACCTCGATGGTGATTCGTCGAACAACAGGCTGGACAACCTGCAATTGGTGACTGGTTCGGAGAATCGCCGACTTCAACGCGCACGGAACATAGCCAAGTTCGGCAGCCCCTCCTCCCAGTGCAAGCTCAGCGTTGCAGAGGTGGAAGCGGTGCTGCGCACGGTGGGAATCGTTCCAACCAAGGTTTGGGCGCGCCGCTACGGCGTGAATAGTTCAACTATCAGGTGCATCCGCAAGAAGAAGACTTGGCGTCACGTGGACGCAGGGACGACCTGTAGAGCCAAACGTCCTAAGCGCGGCTGAGGCCGAGTTCCTTGCCCTTGGGGGGCACATGCACAGTACAAGCCAAGACCGCGCCCAGCGGTCTCCAGAGGGCGGCGCAAGCTATGGCCAGGCGCAACCCAAGAAGAACACTGACAGGCGGCGCCAGAAGCTCGTAGGGCGGTCGAAGGGCGCGCCGTTCCTGATGCTTGAGCACAGGATTTCCGACTCGCCGGAGTTCGGCCAGCTATCTGGTAACGCCGTAAAGCTGCTGCTGGAACTGGCCCGGCAATACAGGCCTGGCAAAAACGGCGATTTGAGCATCCCCTGGTCGATGCTCTCGACCCGTGGTTGGAGGAGCAAGGCGACCGTGCACGGCGCCAAGCTTGAGCTCCTCTCCGCAGGCTGGATCATCGAGACGCGCAAAGGTGGCAAGAACATGTGCAGCCTGTACGCGCTGACCTATTACGCCGTCGATGAGTCCGAAAAGCACCTTGAGCCACCGACCGTAACTCCACTGAACCTGTGGAGGAATCGCAATGGGTAGTCGCTATGTAGGCCAACTAGGTCGCTATGCAGGCCAATCCCGCTATGAGTTGGCCCGCATAGAGACCTACGAGGTCGCAATGCAGGCCAGTCAGGCGGTTATCCACACCCCTTCGAGGTCGCTATGTGTACACCCTTCTAGATATATACCAAGCGGAGCGCGCTCTTCTTGCTTCAAGGCATTGGCTTTAGGGCTTCAGGCCACGGCGGTCGTTTCTGGACGCCTCCAAGTAGAAGCGCGAACCGGTTCGCCAGGCGGAGTAGTCCGTCTGCCGGACTGGTCGCACTGGGAGGCCGCCCATGCCATCTCGAGACCATGAGCGGTACTTGGAGATGGTGCTGCTGGAGAACGAGGCAGTCGATTTTGTTGTGAGGAGCATCGCTGGCGCGTTTGGCTTCGGGGCGCCAACACGGCCCACAAGCCGGCATGCGACGAGGCGAAGCCTCAGCGAGGAGTCCTGCATGGATGACGGTGCCTACCTACCTATCCATCGGGTGCACTCGATTGAGCAGGCAGCATCCAAGTACCTGCCGACGCAGGCGGCGGCCCGTAAGCAAGCGCTGGATAGGTTCAGCCCGAAGGATCGCCAAGCAGTGCTCGATTTTGACCAGTTGGCGGTGATGCGCGCGCCGGCCGCGACTGATCGTACTCGCCAGCTACGGAGCTGGAAGACGCAGGGATCGCATACGGCCGCGCCTGTCAGGGGGCCGAGCAGGCTGGTGCTACACGCTCTGGCGGACGCGCACCTGGACGGTCCACTTGCTGCCTGGCTAATGCTGTACGCCATCGGTGACGAGAGAGGCTGGCCGTTGGTCTGTCGGTACATGACCGCATGCGGCCATCCGGAGTGGGCTGCGTCGGAGGCGGCGCGCAGATTGCTGGTTCGTCGACCTCAGCGGTCCTATCGGGAGTCGGCGAAGGACCAAGCCCGGCAAGAGGCGCGGTTTCGTCGCGAGGTGCAGTCGGCCGAGAGGCGCCTGCTCGAATGGCTGGCTCGCGCCAGCCGGAGAGTTGCCGTCGCAGTGGGATCTGCCTGCGAGTAGTAGACCTACATGGACGGCAGTGGACGCGGGAGTCAGAAACGCCCAAATCCCGACCTATCTAGTAGGACCCCATGTCCCCCCAAGGGCGGGTCCAGGCGGCAGCCCCCGAGAGCTGCCGCCTTCTTTTTTTGCCGATGAAGGCGCGCCAGGCGCTCCTTCCCACTCGCAGCCAGGCGACTACAGACGGAGTACCCGAATCCAATGGCCACCTTCTACGATTCTTTCGCTCAAGGCATGCAGAACGGTCTTGAGCGCCAAAAGGCAGTCACGCAGCGGAACATGCTGGCGGAGCTGCAGGACCTGGGCCCCAAGGTGATCGCCGGTGATCGCGCGGCTACAGATCGGGCGTTTGCTCTCGATCCGCAGCGCGCCCAGGTGTATCAGGGGCAGCAGGATCGTAATCGAAACATGGTCTACAACGCAGCTCGCTACCTCAAGGGTGCCTTGGACCGGCAGAACCCAGCTGAGATTTCTGGGGCGTGGCGTGCCGTCCGTCCGAGCCTCATCAACGCAGGCATTGCTACTGAGCAGGACCTGTCCCCCGATTGGCAGCCGGACTACGCGCAGACCGTGTATCAGGTGCTGGCAATGGGCGGCGGAGGGACATCCCAGACTCCTACTGATGTTCGCTCTTTTGAGATGATGACTCAGGGTCTCAAACCAGAAGATGTGGAGCGCGCACGCCGCATCAATTTGGGATTGGATGGCCGCGCCTCCAACGCTGGTTATGGATTCTTCGAATTCCAAGGAGCGGACGGTCTTAAGCGCATGGGCCGGAATAACCCGCGTACGGGATCGCGTGAGGTGTACGACGAGTCCACTGGGGAATTTGTGCCGCTGGGCGGCACTGCTGGGATGGGTGCTGCTCCGCAAGCCCCGACTGGTCCGCAGCCTGTAGCTACTCCGGCAGACGGCAATCACTTCGCTGCATTCAGCCAATTGGCGACCGAATTCCCAGCTGTGACTATGACGAGCGGCGTCCGATCTGCTGAGCGGAATGCCCAGGTCGGCGGCCAGCCCAACAGTCAGCATCTCACTGGCACGGCTGCGGACTACACGGTCCCGAACAACCTCAAGCCAGCATTCCTTTCTCGAGCACGCCAGCTTGGCTATCACGCCATCGATGAGGGCGATCACATCCACCTGCAGCTTCCCCGTGGCGCGTCCAACAATATTAATCCTGCACTTGCAGTTGGTCGCAGTCCCGAAGACCAGGCTGCGCGTACTGCGCAGGCTACGACGAATGTGGAGAACGCCAACTTCCCGAACAAGCTCAATCAGGAGCGTCAGCTGCAGGATGTGAAGACTCAGGGGGCGATCACTCAGGCAGCCGGAACAGCAGCGGCGGAAGCACAGGCTAAGGACGCAGCACAGCGCCCGAAGCGTATCCAGCAGTACAGGCAGGCTCTGACCGCCGCCGGGAACGTGGAAACGTCGCTGGACAAGGCGCTCGGTCTAGTAAGCCCATATTCGACTGGCTTCGTAGGCGCTCGCTCTCGTGGCGTTGAGGGGAGCCCCTCCTACAATCTGGCTGCAGAACTGGAAACCATCAAGGCCAACCTCGGCTTCGACAGGCTGCAGCAGATGCGCGATTCGTCGCCCACGGGCGGTGCGCTCGGCGCCATCGCGGTACAGGAGCTGGTTGCGCTGCAATCAACGATTGCCAACCTCGATCCCAATCAGTCTGAGGCTCAGATCAGAGACAACATTGAGCGTGTAAAGACACACTACAAGAAGTGGAGGTCCGCGGTGGAACAGTCCTTGGCGGACGAGGAGCGGGCTCAGAGCGCAGCGCCCGCTGTAGGGGCTGGCCAGCACTATGGAGGCGCAGCTCCTTCATCAACGCCATCTTCTTCCAACTACAGCAATCTCTGGAACTGACCAATGGCCAAGAAATGGGTTGACGTGGCCGCTTCCCCTGCCTACCAGGCCCTTGCGCCAGAGCAGCAGGAGGAGGCTCGTAATCAATACTGGAACGAAGTTGTTGCTCCGCACGTGCCTGCTGCTGAGCATGCTCAGGTTCGTCAGGCGTTCGACAGTGACACCTCGCGCACTGTGAATTGGCCTGGACAGGCTCCAATGGAGCTCGAAGTTGTTGGCGGAAGACCCGAGCGGGCTGATTTCTCGGATGTGACCTCCAGTGTTTCCAGTACTGCAGATGGTCGCCAAGCCGATGGGTGGATGCCAGGCAGGGGGCGTGACTTCGCATTCGGCGTTCGCTCGGCGTTGCAGAGCGCTGGCGGCCTCCTAGGTGCAGTTGGCGGCGATGCCTTCAACAACTATGTCGCCAATCCAGTGGCGCGTGCTGCGGGCCTGCAGGAGTCGCGCCCGTACCGAGAAGAGGCTGCAGCTCTGGCAGATCGGCTCGGCCTACCCAAGGCACAGACTGGCGCTGATCGTGTTTTGGGCGATGTTGCTGAAGCACTGGCGGGCACTAGCCTCACCATGGGTGCCGGCGTCGGGATCAACGCACTTGCCAATCTTGGAAGGAGCGCTGCAATACGAACCCCGGGCTATGTGGCTCCCGTCAGGAATCGCCTTGCCGACCTCCTGACCACCCAGCCTGGTCTGCAGACTGTGTCTTCCATTACCGGATCTGGAGCATCCTCTGTAGCGCGCGAATCAGGAGCATCTGAACGCAATCAGCTCCTTGCCGGGCTTGCGGGTGGACTCGCCCCAGGTGTTGCGACGGCTGGCGGCGCGGCTACATTGCGCGGTGCGGTTCGGGGCCGCTCTGGCCAAGGCATGCAGAACACACTTGCTGACTTCCAGGCACTTGGTGCGACGCCTTCCGTTGGACAGGCTGCGGGGCCGGGATGGGTTCAGGGGATGGAGGGCCTGCTATCCAAGGGTCCTACGAGTGGTGGAGTACTCGGCCGATTTGCCGAGGACCAGGCTGATCGGATCGGCGCAGGGCTTAAGGCAAAGGCTTCCAACCTGTCGCCAAATCCGGGCTCGGAGAACGCTGGTCTCGCAATTGAGAGAGGCATGAATGCCTTTAAGGGCGACACAAACGCGGTGAAACGCGCGTTGTACTGGGCGGTCGATCAGCAGATCCCTGGAACCACGCCGACTCCCATGGCCAATACGCAACGCGTTCTTCAGCGGCTCACCACTCCCAACCCGAGTGCAAGGGCAACAACCGGGGATTTGATCCAGCCCAGCATGACTAGGCTTCGAACCAACCTCGAAGCGGATCTCCAGGCGAATGGCGGAAACCTGACGTATGAGGCGCTCAAGCGCATCCGCACCGACATCGGTGAGCAGATCGGGCGCTCCTCGCCCTTGAACCCTAGCACTGATCTGCAAGAGCTCCAGAAGGTCTATGGGGCCCTGTCGGAGGACATGCTTGCGGCTGCGCAGAACAGTGGGCCGGCAGCAGTGCGGGCCGCAGCACGTGCTAACAACTACACCCGGAACGTCGCTGAAAGGAATGATCTGGTTCAGCGCATTCTGGACAAACATGGAGGCCCAGAGAAGGTCTACCAGGCAGCTACTTCGGGCACCAGGGATGGTGCAACCACGCTCCGCGCCGTGATGTACTCGCTACCGCAGGACGAGCAGAAGGCCGTGTCCGCAGCTGTGATCAAGCGCTTGGGGCTAGCCACGCCGGGGAATCAGAACGTAGAGGGCGACGTTTTCAGTTCGTCCACTTTCATGCGCAACTGGAATGACCTGAGCGAGGAGGCCAAGGCGGTGCTGTTCGGTCGCTATGGCAAGAACTTCAGGGAGTCGATGAACCAGGTGGCCCGGGTTGCGCACAACATCAAAGAGGGCGCAAAGGTCTATGCGAACCCATCTGGCAGCGGCGATAAGGTCACCGCGATCGCTTACTGGGTTGGCCTTCTCAATGCTTTGGGCAGTGGCCATTTCAGGACTGCAGCCGGCGTGGCAGCGGGTGGAGTTGGAGCAAATGCGACTGCTCGCGCACTCACCAGCCCAATCGCCGTGAGGTGGCTTGCCTCACAAACCAACATGCCGAGGGGGGCGGCAGTGCCGCAGGCAATTCTCCTGCAGAAGCAGGCAGCTGCCGCGAACGATCCAGAACTGGAAGAGATCGCAAAAGCCCTAGTGGAACGGGCCAAAAATGACCGAGATCAGCATCCAGGCAGCGAAGACGAACAAGGCAATGATCGCTCCAACTGATAGGAATACCTTCCACCCTTCAGTTGAGTTTGATGCGACTTCCTTCTCATGCTCCCGCTGCATCCAATCCTTCGGCTGTCCACCGACGTTGGAGAGGTCTACCTTGTCACTGCTCATCGGGTCACTCCATTGGGTAGGTGATTTTGGCTCATCGATGCTTCTCTGCGCATGACGATTCGTCAGTCTGAAGGCAGCAGATATACGACCAGTCGTCTGCGCTGTCCTTCTCCCTCGCCTGCGCGGTATTCCAGGCGACGGTCCCGCACTGCTGAAGCCCAATGGCTGTGCCAAGGAAGATCTCATTCGGCTCAGATGAGGTATCCGTGACTTCGTAGTAGTAGACGTTGAAGGTCTGCGTTTCAAGTTGCTTGCAGGTAAATCGGGAGTATTCCTTACAGGAGTCCGTTTGGCACCCTGGCAGAGCCACTAAGGAAGCAGCGGCTAGGAGGGAAGCCATAAATAGGCGCGCATCTTGCGGCTTCATCTTCCACCCTGCCCAGTCCTAGAAGCTACATACGCCATGCAGCCTTCCACGAACGACTTGGAGCTCCCTCGGCAGTTCTGCACCGAGGATGTGCCTTGCTCTGAGGCCCAAGCATAGCCCGCCCTGTGCCCGCTGCAGTCTGAGGAGCACTTGTAGCCCATAAAGGTGCCAGGCGGGTCAGGCTGTACAGAGTGCTTGTCCACCCAGCGGTACTTGATGGTCCGGCATGCACTGTCGGTGGGTAGGGGCGTAGAGGTGTACGTCCGTAGCCCATCTCGAACGCAGGCGTACAGGACCCCCTCGTTGCCCTCATAGGTCTGGGCGGAGGTGACGCAGGTCGTCGTCAAGAGGGCCATAAAGGCGAGCGCGGTCGGGAACAGTCTGTCCATGAGTCCTCCCCTATTTGGGCGGATCGTACACCAGTGAGCTGGCGCGGACCTTAGGCCGACTACCACCGATTTTGAGACCAGTACGCGCGCGTTGGGCCGTCCAGCGGCGTCCACATAGATCCAGCAGTCTGAACGAGACAACTGAGGGAAGTATCCGATGGACCCGAGCATCGCCGAGCTGAAGATCACACGCCGCCCAGGCCAATCGGACGAGGAGCTCCATGCCGAGCAACTGGCAGATGGGGTCAACAGCAACGCGTTTCTGGCCCTTCTGTTTGCGCAGCATTCTGGCTTTGCCAAGGGTTCGGAGATTGGCGAGCTTGTAGGGGCTACTCAGCAGGCAGTGGAGCGAGCTAAGCGGGGAGGAACCGAGCAGGCAGACTCACTTCTCACCAGTCAGGCCATAGCTCTCAACGCGGTGTTTCTGGAGATGAGTCGGCGAGCGGCTCTCAACATGGGTAGCCACCTGAGGGCGACCGAGACATACATGCGGCTGGCCCTGAAGGCACAGTCCCAGTGCCGGACGACTCTGGAGACCTTAGCCGAGATCAAGAACCCCAGAGCCGTGGCGTTCGTGAAGCAGGCCAACATTGCCGGTGGCCACCAGCAGGTGAACAACCTTGCCCCGGAAAGTTCCGGGCCGGTCCCGGAAGAGGCCGGGCGCGCGGGAACAAAAAGTCGGCCGAACGAACTATTGGAGGAGATCTCAGATGCGCAATGGCTGGACCCCAGAGCGGCGCCAGCGGCAGGCGCAGGCAATCCAGAACTGGCGACCGTGGGAGCGGGCGACCGGCCCGCGAAGCGTCGAAGGAAAGGCCAAGGCGGCTAGGAATGCCTGGAAGGGTGGGGAGCGCGTGTCGCTTCGGCAACTGGCCGCTGTCCTTCGGGAATCCTGGGGCTAAGGTGGCAAGACGCGCACGGCACAGTTTTGTGGAGTGCTTGTAAATCAATGAGTTATCGGGCTCGGATCGTTCCATGCGCGAGGGCGCTGGAATTAATGGACGCCTCTACGCGCGCGAGTCCGGCGACCGCCAACCCGGAGTTTCGCGACAAGTACGCGCACGCGCGCGAGGCCGGCCGGGTCTTCGGAATTTAGTGACACCTTTACGCGGGCGAGCGCTGAGGGCGGCACGTCCGAGTTGGGCCTTAGCCCCAGTATCTGGAGCCCCTAAAAGGAGCGGTTGTATGTTGCTTTGCGATGTTCCCCAAGTCCCTCCGGCAGAGGGAGAGCTGGACTATGTGGACCTGATTACGCGCGCTGGGCTGGCGAAGGACCTCATCCGTAGGATTGATCGGCACTACCTCCTGCATGAGGACGGGTGCCCCGGGGAGGTCGGCGAGGCATGTACCTGCGGCCTGGTAGTCGCCTTTGTAGGTCCCACGGCGGTGGTCATGGTGGACAGTCACTATGCCTACCGAACTGACCCCATCAACTGAGTTTTGTCAGGCCCTAAAGGCGGGCTAGGCCGTTAGATGCCTGCGTCCTTGCCACTTCTTCTCACGAACCACTGCGCGCTGTCCGCTGCTGTTTTTCTTTAAGGGCTAGATGTTTGCGGATTGCTCCTTGATCTCACTACAGCCCGCGAACAACCCATCCGGCGACCCTCGTCCGCCATTGGCCGGTGGGCTCTAAGCCGGTTAGCATCTCCCCATTCGGGCATGGCGCCCACCAAGGCTTCGGGGGGGGGGATGGAATTGGCTTGGGCCACCGTAATTGAAGGATCGGAAACGCCAGCCGGAGACGGCGACTTTGGAGCTCTTCGGTGTGTAATTGAGACGGCAAGCGGCGAGCTTCTTGCCGCAGTTCTAAAGCGGGACCCTCCGGAACTCGTCTTTGCAGAGGCGCTCTGCTCTATTCTTCTAAGCAGATGGGGTTTGGTCGTTCCTCGGCCGTTTCTCATCAAGGACACCCACGGGGTGTCATTTGCCAGTGCTGATGTTGGATACCCGAATCTCAAGCAGCGGGTTGGACTAGGGCCAGGCTACGCGGAGGCAGATCAGGAAACAGCGTTTAGGCTGGCTACCACTTTGGTCAGTTCCTTCCCTTCCACCCCGCTCGCTCTCGCGATAGATGAAGCGATAGACAACCGCGACCGCAATCTCGGAAATATCCTTTGGGACGGCACCCAAGAGGCATGGATAGATCACGCACTAGCGCTCGGAAACGGCCTTCACATGGATGATCTGAATAAGCTGTGCATACTGATGGTCGAAGCCGGAAGGGCGGACGAGGCGCTACAGGGGGCAATTGCCCAGTGGTTGGCTCTAAATCGATCAGAAGTTGCAAGTGCGGCGCTTGCTGTGGAAAGGCTGCACAACGCAGGACCTTGGCAAGCGCTGATCGTGGAGCGCCTTGAGGACTTGGGTGCACGTCTCACTGCTCGCTTCCCTAGACCTGATGATCTATTGGCAGATCTGCGATGAATACGCCTACGGAATCTATCGTGACCAAGCCCCAACGTCACCCCTGGCGGCCCATGTTCTGGGAGCCAGTGACGGGAACTGGTGAACGAATCCTTGTTGGAGTCCTTTACTGCTTCGAGGGCACAGCGGGTGTATCCCGTTTCATTCGAGACGAGTCGCTTGATGGGATGTTCGGTGCTCAGGCGGCTGGTGCGCGCCGTTTAATTGACCAAGCGTTGTCAACATATGTCGCTATTGCTGAGCAGCGCAATGGGAACATTGGGTCGACGGAAGCGAAGTACATGGGGCTGGTTCCTGGGCCGCTGAGGGAAACGTCAGCCCACAGTTTGAACGACCTCTTGCGTACAGCTGCGTTGCTCTACTCCAGTATGGCAAGCCTCGCCAAGCTAGAAGACCTTGATCAAGCGGAGACACCGCTTCCAGAGGACGTCAATCGACGGTTTAGTACTGAGGTTAGGGATCTGGTACTAGCGCAGCGCCCGGAATTCTCGGAGTACTTTGGCCGTTCCACACCTCTAGTCAACGGAGGCAATCCTGTGAAGTTCGGTTTCGCCTCACAACGAGCGCTGCTTCACTTCTGTGTGGTTCATCCATTGCGTGTGGGTGCAAGCATTCGTGATGCTAGGGCTCGCCTTTTTGAGCTACAGCGTGCTCGCGAACTGGTTGGAATCTCAGGGGCGGCCTTGATAGGCGCGACTACTCGCAACGACGACGTGACCCTAGGTGACAAGCAGAGGGCGGCTGTAGCCAGTGCGCGTGATGAAATTGAGGCTGAGGCAGTGGCGGCTAAGCTTCGCTTCTATCCCGTCACATCCGCCTTCGAAGGGGCAGAGAAGGTCCTTGAAGCAGCTTAGAACGCTGCTGCTTGGTTAGGGCTCTAAGACTGGGATTGAATTCCCAGATGGCCTCGCCAGAAGTCCAAGGTCTGCGTTAGGAGTTTCCGGATGCTCACGCGTCGGCCGTTGGGGCTATCGAAGTAGATTTCCATCGCCTCGGCAAACACACCGTGGCCGAAAGGAGCGTTAAAGATGCTAGGGGTCGATTGTAGTTGATCGGCTCCGGTGATCTGCCGGGCCCTATTCTGAAGTGATGCGAGCCTTCCATGCTTGGCTGCATCAGCTGCGTCGGCGAGTAGCTGCAAGTCTGGGTGAAGATCCGTCAGAGCTAAGCGGCCGTGGCTCACTGCGTCGCCCATCGCCTTTCTGGATTGACTTCCCGCGTAGCTGCCCATCACCCAGTAATCGACCATGTGAGAGGTCACGATCAGTGACAAGATCCCTCGGCGGAACTCCCACGGTCGCTCGAAGTATTCGGCGCAGGTTGGCTCGACTATAAAAGCGAAGTAGTTCTCGGCTTCAACCAGCATTGGAGGCACTCGCTAAGGAAATTGACGGGTTTAGAAGGCTGGCGCAAGGCTTTGGGGTGCCTTACGGTTGGGCTCTGCGTGGTCGAGGCGCAGTAGCTATAGCCAGGACAAACTCCCCCAGCACATCGAAGATGGTCTCGAAGTCGGAAAGCATCTGGGGGTGGAGCAATACCGGCCCGGTGCTGGGCGCGAATGAGGAGACCATTAGGTAGCCATGGCCCTGGATGCCACGCATTTCTTCCTGAAGCGTAAGCGCACCGTCCCAATCAGCCGCTTCTGAAGCGGTTTGAATGCGGCGCTCTAGATCTTGTAACTTGCGTGCTTCTTCGGGGGTGTGGGTTTCCGGGATATACGGCGGAATCCGATGCGCCAAAGAGTCTCTGTATGGTTTTAGATAGGTGTCTCGCCACGAAGTCAGATCTGGACTGTTTAGATGGTCGGTCAGCCTGATCGGGAGCCTTTCCTGCATCTTGGCCTTGAAGAGGTCAACATCGTTCCGGTGTACTTCGTGTTCCATCCCGTGCCAGTAGACATAGGTCCAGGCCATATTGTCCATGATGCCTACGGTATGGATGAGGAAGGCTTGGAGATTTATGGTGGCATTCTTCAAAGCATCTCGTGTCACTCTGGTGTTGCTTGGCGGGATGAGAGAGAAGACCGCGTTGGTCGCCTCAAGCATAGTTGTCAGCCGTCTTCCGATACCCTGGCCCATTTGCTCTTGCGCTTTTGGCGGAGCAGTTCCAGCCATGGTCAGAAGACGGAGGAGCATGTCGGTGACTCGCGGAGTCAGCTTGCGCTGGCTTTCGACCAGTTGCTGCGCCGCCTTCGATTCGTAGCGGGATGAGTTCGGCTGTCGATTGGACATGGAGTGAAATATACCCCCGATGCAGCCGGCGACCGAGTCAATGTGCAGAGCCCGATGAAGGACTGGGCAAGGGCGCGCGGAGCGAAGCTAAGGGAAGTGGACTAGGTTGGCAAGTTTTACTGCGTGGCTTTGCCAGCTGAGGGCAGGGCGCCGGAACGATCTCTGGCGACAGGCGAGCGAGCACTGTGTGCAGGAGATCTCTGTGCTCCGGTCGTTGACTACGCCTTTGATCTCAAATGCGTTGCAGGACAGCGTGTTCGAGTCCTAATTTGTAGTGGGCGATAGGGGCAGCATTCTTGGATAGGCTGATGAGCCCAGCCGTTGTAATCGGGTGTGGCCATGAACGAACACGATAGCTCGGTGCCATTTGAGCTCAGAGCGATAAACGCGGCTGCTGTTGGGAAACTCTTAGGGCTGACACCTCGATCCGTCCTAGAGACGGTGGCGTGTCGCCCAGACTTCCCGGTACGCCTGACCATGCGCCCGGCCACATGGGTAGCCGGGGAGGTACTGAAGTGGCGAGAGACTAACCGATACGGACAGCGAGCTCGGCGGCGCCGCACTCCATGAATGGTTTGCGCTTTGCGGAGACTTCGAGAAACGGTTCTCAAACCTTTTCAGGATGTGACGCAGCAGTGACGTCACCTGTGACCTGAAAGCGGCAGGCGCCCTATGGATCGCGTCACCTGGCTAGCCGCTCGAATGATGTCCAATGTCGTCATGCTTGGCAGATGCGTTCGCATTGCCAACGCATCGATTTCGGACGCGAGCATATTGCCTTTACCTCTACCTCGCCGCCGCTAGCTCTTGAACAAGTCGATCTACTGACCGATAGGCGCAATGGCGCCGTCAGAAGTCATTAGGATCGTAGGGCTCGAGATGTGGCGTTGCTCCCGCTAGGCCAAGCGCTTCATTGGGCGCGTCCATAGTGGTCCAGATCCGGCCGCTTCCGTCGTACGGAAAATGGATGCTGCATTCGTTGGCCCATCGGATCACAGTGGCAAGCCTAGGCTTCTTGCCTGTCTGGCAGAGTTCCTGCAGGTCGTGGAACTGAAGAATCGCTTTGTTCAAGCCGATAGCTCATCTGGCAAGGAACGTGCCTCCCTTCTTAAGCCACTCGGACTGTCTATTCTCGAGCGCGTGGGAGCCATTCTGAAATGCCTCCAGCCCTGTGCGAACGCCTCGATCATGTAGCTCCAATTAAGCGTCAAGATACATTCTCCCTGTCAGAAGGTAGAAGAACAGGGAGAGGAAAGGGGGCCACGTAGGTACTTCGATGTGGGTCTAGGCAGATTGTAGATCCGCGTACCGTGGGTGATACTCAGATGACCCATAGGCGAGAGGACAGGCCGTTGAGCGCCTCCATGCTTCCAAGAGTTGTCGGTTTCGATGTGCCACAGCTACATGAGCGCGTCGATTCCTCTACTGATGAGGCCATCATTGCGTTGTTGGATCTTGCGCCGGGTGTCCGCTGGACTGAGCTCTTCGTGAGGAAGTGCGACGCGCTGGCGTCTCAGCTCTCCCTGGCGGAAGTCCGGGTTGAAGGCTCGAAGATCTACTTCTACGGGTCAATCAGCGACTCAAGAGCGCTCGCCGATGCGGTCATGTCCATCGTTCACGTGCTGAATGATCAGCTCATGAGAGAAGGGAACGACGCAGCCTCGCGGGAAGAAGACTCCTAGGAGCAAGAGAGACGCGACCAGCATTGGCCTGCGATCTCCGCTGCACCAGGGTGACCACGCAGGCTGGATCGGGCCGCAAGTCTGCCCTCGAGGTCGTCCAGCCATTCTGCGCGTGTTCCGTGGGGGGCTCTGATGTAGATATCACATGCGAGCCGGATGACCGGGTCAACTTCATGACGGAAGCTAATGGCCGGTAGCACACCAGAGTTGAATGCCAATCCCCAATGCGTGAGTTCACGTTCGACGTCAACGAAATCCTTGTTCCTCTTGCGTTCCATGTTCTTCTCCTCTTGGAGCTGCACTGTACACCCTTAGAATCGGCGGCCTGTTCATGGCGCTTGTTCATACTGGTGCCAATCGGGCACGGCTGCGTAACACGCTGGGGGCCATTGTGGGGTGGCAGCAGATGGCTGCATCGGAGTAAGACATGAACAACACTTCCCAGCACCAGAATGACAGTCGCAACTCGGATGCCGATAAGAAGCACCCGGGCCAGCAGGGCCAAACAGACGGGAAGGACCTCGCTGGTGAGGATTTGGCCGGAAAGCAAGGGCAGCAACAGCAGCAGCCGAACAGCACTGAGCCTGGTCAGCCAAGCCCTGGCCAGGCCCCAAAGGTCGGTGTCGATCACGACAATCGTCGTTGATGCATAAGAGGTGGCCGCGCCAAGCGCGGCTCCTTCCGTATCAACAGGATCGCCAAAATGTCGTCCCACGCTCAAGCTGTGAACTTGATGACGAAGATCATGTATCAATCGCGCCCGGCGACCACGACGACGATGGCTCAGTGCCGGACCTGCCAAGGTGAAAGCCCTGGAGGAATGGAATGTGCGCGGTGTTTGACTGAAAAGCTGGGAAGGGTGATTTCGAATAGAGGCGCTGCTCTTTGCTGGCTTGAGTCGTTCCTGAAAGTTCAGCGAGACGAAGCACACGTTTTCATATGTGCAAAGAGAGTTGATGCGTCAGCGTTGTAGCAGTCGCATTCCGGCCTGACATTGTGCAAGCGTATGCTCGGTACATCTAGGAGCAACGCTATGAATTTCCCGATATGCATCTACGATCGAACGGGTACTGGGCTCCGGCTTCCTTCCGAGTGGTGGATTGATCTGCAGTCAGATCTCCCCGCTCTAGTGAACGGTAGTGAGCGCATAGATCTGCCACGTTCCTCGAAAGATGAGCGCCCTCGCCTGGATCCTGAAGTTCTCAGTGATCTATCCAGACGAATCCGGGGCTCGCAATGGCTAGAGTAGATCCAGCTCAACCGCCAGGCGTGCGCTGGCTTTTCTTCCGACTTCGCAATGGGCAGTCGATCAGCCCGGCTAGGCTGATGACTGTCTGGTGCGAAGCTACTGAATCAACCGAGTGCGCAGTCCGCCGCGAAATCATTGACGGCGCTGGCTACGTATATGCTCTCTATGCACCAAATGGACTGCGCTCCCCCCGTCGTGTGGAGCTGCGCATGAGAGCACTTCTGGAAGAAGCCGGGTATGCCTTCACGATGGGGAGTTTGGCTGGAAGGCACCCAGCCGACGGCTGAGGGTCGCCGCTTCCATGGCTGAAGGACAATCGTCTTGTGGATCCCCTGCAGCCCCCGAATGCTCCCTTGTGCCTATCCAGGCTGTTGAGGAGCGCTGCCTAAGCGGCAAGCCTCCGTGTGGTCGCAGCTTATGAAGGGCTAGCTGGTTCGCCTATTTGCTCCGTTAGAACTGTAAGGGCCTGCTCAAAGGCGGCGACGAAGAGCTCGCCGCCATCGTCTCGGTGCTTTGCCGCGATCTTTGGCAGCAACTGGAGCCACACTGCGGACAGGTGCTCGCGCGCGGGATGGGTCGCGATGGCCATGCGCAGCCCATACTCCATTGCTTTCAGATAACCGCGATGGACTTCGATCGCGACTTCGCAGGAATGAAGGCGGTCCAGCAGTTCGGAGATGCCATCGTTCATTTAGCGGCCTCGGTATCGAACGGATCGTCGGGCTTTGGGTCGAATAGCGCAAGCAGACGCTCACTACGGCATTGCTCGAGCCAGTGATGCCAGATCTCCATTTCGTCCATCAAACCTGTAGCTGCGCAAGCTGGGCAGATGAGGGTGGTTCCCTTCGAATCGGTTTGAAAGCCTGCGTCTTTAGTCATTGACGACCTGAGTCCACAGCTTTTGCAGGTTGAGCGAACCTGCTTTAGGTGGATGATCGCGCCATTGAGCGCAAGCTGGGGCAGGATCGAATGAATCTTGAAGGCATTGGGAGGGTGCATAGCCGTGCCGTTGTGGGGCTGGACACGGGAGCAAAGGATTTTGCACCGGAGAAGAGCCACGAGATTGCAGTGTCTACTCCATGATGTGAGCCTCGCATCACACCAAGCTCAAGTGGACGCTTGTGCTTACTTGTGTAAGCGTCATGGCGGTTGGACTCGAAGCACTCAAGCTGCCATATTTCCCGGAACTTCCCAGTGCTTTCTAGATGAGCATCCTCAACGTTCTGCTGCGTCCTGATCAGCTCCTTGTTGCGGTTGATACTCTGGCAGAGGACGCACGAACCGGAGCCCATTCGTCCGGTGCGAAGGTGCTGCTGATCCCGCAGCACAACTTGGTGTTGGCGGCACGCGGGTCCACTCAGTTCTTTCTTCGTATCTACGAGCTCGTACTCCAGGCAAGCTTCCGGGCCGATTTCACGATGGAGCAGCTATCTGCGGAGCTGGGGCTCGTAGTGGATAAGCTGTGGCCGGATTACATGAGCGCGGCTGCCGAGGCCAACTTACCGGTTGAGAGGCTTGGGATCGAGCTGGTTCTAGGTGGGTGGTCTACGAAGCGCGATCGAATGGTCGCCACGGCCTATGCCAAGAGCGACAGCTCCAGACCAACGATAGTGCAGCCGCTTGATGGGGGTTTGGCTTCGCCTGGTGAGCCTCTGGCCGGTAGACCGGACAGCTTCGCTCCAGCGGACGTGCTCGCAGCTGGCAAGATCCAGGCGGCATGGCTTAACAAGCAGGTGGGGCGCCAGGTGGCCGGAGGCCGGCTCCTGGCCACAGTGCTCCGGGAGGGGCAGGCGGTGACACAGGACTTAGGGCCGATCTAAGTCTTCCGGCGTCAGCCCGGCAAGAGCGAGGATTCGATCCTGCCTCATCTGCTCACCCCAGAGGAACCACGCTTGCTCAGTGGTCAAGAGCCCTGTCACCTTGCATTTGGGACAGATGAGCTCGACACCGCCCTCTATGGCGGCAAGTCCGGCTCCGAGGGCCATGCGCGACTCGTCCCCACAGGCCCCACACTTGGCTTGCAACGATTGAACTTGTTCAATCGTTCCATTGAGGTGCAGCAAAGGGCGGATCCGAAGGATCCGGAAAGCGGTCGGAGGTGTCATGTGTCGTGCCTGTAAGGGGCTAGACACGGGGGCGAAGGATTTCGCGCCTGAGAGGAGCCAGATGCATCGACCATACAGCATGAACCGTTAAGAACTTCGTGCTGGACAAATTCTCTACACTAGAGCCCGTGCCGGCAAGTGGCTCAACGCGGTGGCGCGTGAGCAGCACCTGGCCGGCACCTATTCCGAACGATTCAGGCAGGTCGTGGCAGCGTTCGCAGGTTGTGCGACGGCTGGTCGTATCCTTCCGGCCATGCTCCCCTCCCACGGCTACCAAGGCTTCCGCACCGCCCCGATCCCCTCTGGCTGGGTCCAGTTAGGCGACACATGGGTGCTGTGGTGGAACGGCAGGCGGATCGTCAACGTCTCGGCAGCCAAAGATGGCAGCGTGCGCGTCCGACTGAACGCTCGGAAGATGTGGGATACCAAGGACGTGCGGGTCGCCAGCATCGCCCAGGGCAAGCGCTACGCCGAGCGCTGGTGCGCGGCCAGGCTCTACCCAGAGATGCGCCTGCGCGCCGCCGTGGCTCGGCTGCTGGATGCCACACCAGCCGAGCCGCTCGAACCGCTGCCCGGCCTACCGCCGACCCGCGAGCAGCAGCAACAGGCTCGGCGCTTGGAAGCGGCGAGCATCGCCGCTTCCAAGCGATTCAATGATGCGCTGGAATCAAGCGGCCGTTGGCACGCTTGAAGTTAGCTGAGTTAGCCAACCTCCTCATCCCTGTTCAAAGACCTGCTCAGGCGAATCACAGACTCGATATAGGCAGAGGAATCAAAGCCTCGTAACTGATTGCACCTGGCCAATGAGGTGGCTGCTGCGAGCACGCTAAGGTTTGCGCCTGCGCTGGATTCTCTGACCTTCTTTCCCACTGTATGGAGTGCATTTCTCTGATTGGCTCGGTTTCCAACAAACATATCCAGGACTTCGTTATAGTTTTGAGCAATCAGGCAGTTGAGATCATTTTTAGGGCCGCTGGAAATGGAATGGGTGCTAGGGATAGAAATTACACCTGTCGACGACAGTTGGATGTAATTTTGCGGCGATCCGAATCTAAGGCATGCGATAAAGCAATCAAGGAGCGGGATTGTGACGAACGACTTCGGACGCGTTATATAGAATGCATATATCAAAGTGAATGCTCTAATCTGATCGCGAGGGGAGAGTTGAAAGGCTGAAGACATCGCGGTGAAGAAGGATCCATACTCAATTCTATCGAGCTCTTCGACCTGTTCTTCATTGAGTTGCTTGATGTCAAAGGCCGAAGGGTGTCCAACGATTTCTTCTAAGGTGCTCTTACTCTCTAAGCCAAGTCCGGCACTGCTGAGTAAGTATTTCGTTACCGCATCACGTGATGCGGGGGAAAGGTGGTATTCAAAGTCAAAGAACTTTCGAAGGTACTCCTCCCCATTTACGTGAGCTCCGTAAACCGTTTGCACCGCAGCAGGGAGATTTCCGTGGTCCGTCGCAACTATGAATATTATTCCTGGCACATCAAAGTGGTGTTTGATTCGCTCAAGCGTTTGAATCGCGTAGTCGGGTCGGCAGCGGTCTAGTTCGTCAATGATGAAGAGGATCGGCCTGATCGGACCTTTCGGCTTGCGAGCGGAGACCGCATCTCTAGCCGCCTCAAGGGCAGATCTGAAGGCTGGCTCAGCGTTCATCAATTCTCTCTGCCTCTCCAAGAGGCTTGCCGCAATCTTTTCGGCGCCTTCCACCAACGAGGCATAGCCGGGTACTGTTACCTTGGCTGTAGCACTTAGCGCGGGCAGGATGTACTTGGCGCCCG
This sequence comes from Stenotrophomonas sp. TWI1409, assembly GCF_039673015.1. Lineage (NCBI taxonomy): Bacteria > Pseudomonadati > Pseudomonadota > Gammaproteobacteria > Lysobacterales > Lysobacteraceae > Stenotrophomonas > Stenotrophomonas sp. TWI1409. The sequence goes on along the minus strand of NZ_JBDJKU010000009.1, from coordinate 43,795 downwards.
TAGCCGCTAATTGGGAGCCAACCTTTTCTAATTTATTTCGGAGCGCGCTTTGGGGGTGTTGTTTTTCTGCTCGTTCCTCAATTACGTCAAGAAGCTGCGCTAGAATTGGGGCAAGAGGATCACCGTGATGATCATATTTCCATGTGTCGACTGAAATGGCCTTAATTTTGAACTCATTCTGGATGTGCGCCTTTAGGCGTTGGAGAAACACCGTCTTGCCACTGCCCCAAGGTGCCTGAAGAGAAATGGTGAGTGCCTGGTCAGCACTCTTCGCAATTAGGTTGGACAGAACTCTGCCGTCATGTGCCCGGTCGAAGATGTCTCCCTTCCAAGGTGAAGCCGGGTCTACAACAGGGGGTGCTTCCTTTCTAATCATTGGAATGTCCTTGCCTCAGATTGACCAGAGTCTATCCATCATCTGCCTTTTCAGACATCGTTCCGATCTAAGTGGACCCGCAACTGGGCGTCAATGCGCGTGCGCAGCGGCTGGACCCCGAGACTGTCCAGTTCTCTTATGTCCAGCGGGGGAGTTTGGCAAGGAATCCTTCCGGTTCGGAAGTCAGGCCATCTTTTTGATGGCGTCTGACAGGTGTTCCGGCGACAGGTGAGCATAGCGCCGGGTCATCGCCATAGAGCTGTGTCCAAGCACCTCAGACACCGTGTGCAGGGGCACGCCAGCCTGGACGAGCCAAGAGGCGCATGTGTGCCTCAGATCATGCCAGCGCACATGCTCCAGACCGCATGCAGCCCTTGCCGCAGCCCATGAATCCCTAACCTGACAGTCAGTGGCTCCGAGAGGTAGACGCTCTGCAATTGCCATGACCTTGGGGTGTAGCGGAACCAGTTGCAGCGTCTTGGTCTTGCTAGTGCGGTCAAGGTGGATGAACCCATTCTTGACGTTGTGGCGGGTCAGCCTGAGCAGATGGCCCCGGCGGATGCCCGTATACGCCGCAAGGCGCACGTAGTCACCCGCAGCAGGGTTCGGGCATGCCTTTGCCAGTGCCTCGACCTGATCGAGTGTCAGGAACGTCTCTCGCGGCTTCTCCGGCAGCAGCCCGATAGCAGCAGGCCGCTCCAGCCATCCCCATTCGCGCCACGCCATTCGGCTGATCTGCCGCAGGATGCGCCCCTTGTGGTTGACCGTGGCCGGAGCCTTGCTCATCTCGGCTGCCTTAACCTCCGCCCACACCTGGGCAATCTCCCCCAACTTCCGACCAGCGATATAGGGCAGCAACGCCCGAACGTGGGCCTTCGTCTTGGTGGCAGAGCGCAGGCGCGGCACGTGGTCGATCAGCCAGCGCTCGACCGCATCGGCGATCACTCGTTCCGGTCCTCTGCCGGCCGCAATGTCCTTGAGCGCAGAGATGTACCTGCGTTCGTACTCTTTCGCGTCTTTGTACGACCAGAGTCGAGAAGTCTTGCGATGCGTTCTTCCGCCGTATCCGACGGTAACTTGATAGTGACCATTGGCGCGCTTGGTGATAGGCATAGCGTCTTGGCCCTGCACTTGTCCAGCCATGCGGCCAGGTTTACTGGATGGATGCGGTCTGACTTCTTCCCTAGGCCTAGCCGACACGCGGCCAGCTCGCCTATGTCTATGGCTCGCCGAAGTGTCCGGGGGTGGCAGGCACAATGCTCCGCAGCCTGTGCGAGCGTCATTAGCTTGTCAGTCGGAACCATTACCCCTTTCCCCTTCGCTGGTCGTAGCGCCTCAGTCGAGCAAGAGCCTCCCCCATCTGGGGGGAAGTCGGGATCAGAGAGGCGCCCGCAGTCCCCCGGGATTTCCAGTTGCCGGAGTTCTCGATTGCTTTGTACAGCTCATTCTTCTCATAGAGCTGCTTGCCCATGAAGTTTCTGGGCACAAGGCCGAGTTCAGGGGCATTTCGTCGAAACTGGCGGGACGACACGCCGCAGTAATGGGCTGCCTCATCAACGGTGAGCCAGTCTTTACCGCGAATGTCGACACGTAGGGCAGCCAACTGCTGTCGGAGAGCTTTGATCTCGTCCTGTAGGGAGACGTCGGGTTCAGGGGTGCCCATCTGGATCTGATCCTGCGTGCCTACCTACACCCTGCCACAGTACGAGCTAGGTCGGAACGCTGATGATCAATCAACCGGATTTCAAACCCATAACACGATAGGGAGGGGCATCAGCCTCTCATCTATGCCGGCGCAATGCCGTATCCCCTACTGACTAGGAGCCTATCGTGTTCATCGAACGATCCAATTCCCCCCTCGAGTATCTGGCCGCCTTCGCGGTTGTCTTCCTTGCTGGTTTGATCAGCGGGCAGGCATCTCGGTAGCCATCTGGCTGGAAGTCCCGCTGTCATGCAGCAGCAGGGCTTCCAAGCCATTCCAAAGTGGACCGATGGAACCAACTTGACCGAGAAAAAGGAACGAACTCGACAGAATCCCTTGTGCCAGCTTGGTCACGAGCAGCCTTTGCTAACGACCGTTAACCGGTTGACGGTCGTGACTCTTGCCAGCTTGGGGCATAGCTTGAGTGTCCCTTCCAGCACGAGGCGACACGATGAATTCCCCCAGCCACGACCGAGTTCTTGAGCGCTTCATCAGGAGGCAGGAAGTCGAACGCAGGACCGGCTTCGGTCGTTCGACGATCTACGCTGCCATCAAGCCGGGTTCGAAGAGGTATGACCCGACCTTCCCCCGGCCCGTGCGTTTGAGTCCCGGCACGATTGCTTGGGTTGAGAGTGAGGTGGACGGATGGATCCAAGCCAGGATCGCTGAGCGTGTTGCTCCTACCAAGTAGGCGACACCAACTCGACTGCGCGTGATCTCGAAGAATTGGTATCAATTCTTGGGCGCGAACGATGGTCCAGGCCTTGAACGATAGGGCGTGGCGTTCAGCGTAGTTCCGGACTTTTATATCTTGGCAACTAGCTACGTTCTTCCAGGCAAAGATGGGCTAATCAAGCCGCCAGGGAAGATGTAGTAGCGCGACGTATGTCGCACTGGATACTGCATGTATAGAAAAGAAGAAAACCTCATTAGCCAGTGGTGCGATCGAATGCTGGATCACCGTGAGGACTGCGTTGTCGTGGGACCATGGCGCAGCTACCCGCAGCAGATCATCGAGGTGGATCAAGCAATGCGGGGGTTGGTTCGGACTAAGGGTGAGCTGTTCTCGCATGCAGTTGTGGGTCGCCGCGCTGCCCTCCGTATCCATCCGGTCGTCAAGCGAATTCGCATGCTCGAGAATCTGGACTATTGGGCAATCGAGGAGTTCTACGCAAGTCACAAGCTCAGCCCGTACTTTGAGATCATGTCTCGCGAGTTCAGGGAACTTAGAGCGGACGTGATTACCGGGGGCTATGTCGATGCCGCTGCTGCCAATCAGTGGGTGGACAGGATTCGTCAGGAGGCCTTGCATAGTTCCTTTACTGCCGCGCTGAGTGCTCAGGAGAGAAGCGCTAGGAAGAATGCCCGGTCGGCTTTGGACTACGTGGACTCGCTCTATAGGCGCTACTCTCGCCTCTGTGTGGTACGAGTGGATCTGGCCTACAGTGCGGAGTATCGGCAGACGCCTGAAGGGAAGTCCATTGCGCCCAAGCGGGTTAAGCGGGATCTGACGGCCTGGCTTCGAGCACTTCGCCTGAAGTTCCCCTCTCTAGTCGGGTATATCTGGAAGCTTGAGTACGGGCCTTCGAAGTCCTATCACGTGCATGTGATGGCGCTCTTCAACGGGCACGAGATTCGGCAAGATGTTGCCATCGGGAAAATGCTTGGAGAGTACTGGCGTGAAGTGGTCACTAAGGGGGAGGGGGGCTACTGGAACTGCAATGCCAATAAGGCCTACTACGAACGCTTCAACGGTGTTGGCATCGGCATGGTTGCTCACGATGACGTGGAGAAAAGGGCCCGACTGAAGCACGCGATTCTCTATCTTGCTAAGGCCGACTACTACGCCAGATTGAACGAGCCAGGGATCGGGCGAATCTTTGGCAAGGGGCAGCTCCCGGTTGACTGTCGACCAGGTCGCCCACGCGCCTCTGACAGACCTGCAGAGTAGGGGAGCCTATGCTTTGCTGCTTCTCTTTCTTCTAGTGGTCAATGGACCTGCGACCACACGGAAGAACTGTTGACGTATTTCTTCATTGTTGTTGGTCCAAGTCCGTAGGAGCTTCGCCGGGTCAGCACTTCTCCCGTGCCTGCTCTTCTCTCCCTTTCCGCGTCGATGGAATGTTTCGCGGTACTGCTCGGTCGGGGGGCGGCCCAATTTGCGCACCCAATCTAGTGGCCCCTCCTGAACATCTCCAGGAGGAATGAAAGAACTCATGGCTGGGACGATTTCATCCCATATTTCCTGCTTGGTGGCTCGGGACTTGTCGGGCATGGCGGATAGCATCTCCAAGACCATCTCCCGAAGTGGAAGCGTACGCTTGGCAGAATTGCGACCAGCGCGGCTCGACCGTTCGCGGTGGGATTCGTGTGAACAGCACATGCCGAGAAAGAAGTTGCACCGGACGAGTGCCGCCCAGGCGCGGTCTAGGTCGCCTGACTGGTGTGCGCTTTCAGCTTCGAACCAGAGGCTCATCGAAGCGCGAAGGATGAAATAGACCTCAGGTAGGGTTCCCTTCGTGCGGAAGATCTCGACCCAATCATCAAATTCCGATGCGTAGTCAGGACGATCCTCGCCTTCGCTGCGTATCCAACCCCATTCATCAGCGAACGTGACGCCGGGATTGAAGATGACGCCGCGTACTGAGAACACGACCTCGATTTCGGCCTTGGCGCGCTCCAGGCATTCTAGGAGCGTGGGCGTGGGCAGGTCAGTCCTGAAGGCTCCTGTGCCGAACATATTTGTCCGTAAGGGTGGCAGGGGCCAAGATTCTCTAGGTCTTCCCTTCGGTTTGCCAGTGTTGGGGCAGATCGGCGTCGCACGCAACCAACGTGCACCGGCCTCTCAAGCACCGGCCGAAGTGAGTCGTTTTGTGAGTCTAAAGTAGATAAAAGTAGATTGAATATTAATCAAGTCAATCACTTGTGCTCGCTTTGTGGGTGCTGGTGGGCCCACCAACCCAGCGTGCATGAACGGCTGCTGGTCTGCCTTCAAGGCAACATCTGATCCACACGCAAGGATCGAACATGCCCGACACCCGCCCCCCGGTGGAAGACTTCACCACTGAAATCGAAGACAGCCGGCATCTGTTCGCCTGGTGCCTGGTGCGCTACGGCCAGATTCCCGAAGCGCTGGCAATCGAACAGGCACGCGAACGCTATCCGGACCAGGCCGCCGGCCACGAATACGAGCACGAACTGCTCTTCCACGACGAGCCCTGGCATTGGGCGATGCTGCATGTGCTGGGCGAAGGGTACTGGCACCAGAACCCGGAACTGTTGCAGCCGTCGCTGGAGTACGACACCGAATCGGACGCGCTGTGCCTGGCGCGCGGCGAGCCGATTCCCTTGCTGGATGAGGATGAGTATCTCGGTGCGCTTGCGCACGCGCGCCATATGCATGCGTGGACGTTGATCCATCAGGCAGGGATTGACGAAGAGCAGGCACAGCGGCAGGCGCTTGAGTACTACGCGTACTTTCCGCCGCATCATCGCTGGCGCATGTGCGTCCACGATGCGCGCGCTGCATGGGTCGACGTGATGAGCGTACTGCACATCAATGACTACTGGAGCCGGCCCGAACTGCAGAGGCCGCCTGAGGCGTACTGGCGCGCGTCACGTGCATTCGCCCTGGCACAGGGGCTCCAGCTGCCGGAAATTCCGCCTCCCTCATGAGAGGGCGCTGCAAGGGTGGCATGATGCGGCTTCCGCCGATCCGTACGACAAGGAGCCCGCATGAAGCGCAGTGCCCGTATGTTCGTCGCCCTGACTACCCTTGCGGCACTGCCTGCCGCTGCCGAGCCGTCCGACTCACCCAGGCGCCCGTTGGTTGACACCCTGCAACGCCTGATCGTCGACAAGGCACCGCAGACGCGCGTAGCAACACCGGACCACGAGCGCATCACCGCACGGCGCATCGATATCGTCGATGACACGGGGGTGATCCGCATGACGCTGTCCGGAAAGACACCGGCACCGATCATCGATGGCCTGCAGTACAAGCGCGCCTTCAACGTGGCCGGCATGGTGCTGTACGACGACAAGGGCAGCGAACGCGGTGGCTTCGGCACCGCCGATGTCGACGGCGGCATGGCGGTGCTTGCGCTGGACCATCCGGCGATGGATGCGATCGGCTGGCGGGTATCGCCGGACGGCGCGGTGAGTTTTTCGATCAACCAGGCGCCGAAGCTGATCCGCGAGCCTGCGCTGGGCAACAAGCTGATTCCTGGGGTGCAAGCACCGACCCGCATCGGTCTGGTGGTCGGGCCTGACGGCACGCCGGCCATCGCCTTGAACGACAAGGCAGACCGCACGCGACTGCGCCTGACTGTCACTGCGGAAGGCTACGGTGCGATCGAGTTCCTCGATGCGCAGGGCAAGGTGATCCACACATTGGCGCCGGAGGCTGAGCTTCGGCGCTTACCCGCGCCGCCCTCTGCCATCAATGCTGTACCGCCCGGCCCCGGTGCAGGCCAGCAGCAGGAAGCCACCGGCCAGCCCCAGGTTCTTCAGGAACATGATCTGTTGGGTCTGGTCGGCGAAGTTGTGATGGAAGATGAAAGCGGTGACCAGGCTGAAACCCACCAGCACGATCGACACCAGCCGGGTCTGGAAGCCGAACAGGATGCACAGTCCGCTGCCGATCTCGAAGGCGATGGTGGGCCAGAGCAGGATGCCGGGCACGCCCATCGCTTCCATGTAGCCCTGGGTGCCGCTGAGATCACCGAGCTTGCCCAGGCCGGAGATGAGGAACAGCGCCATCAGCAGGATGCGTGCAAGCAGGTAAGCGAGCGAATGGGATGAGTGGCTCACGTCGGTGTCCTCGGAGATGGCCGGCGAAGGCGATCGGAGCCCACCGGCAGTGAAGCCCGTGTCTACGCCAAGGGCAAGGCGCCTTGACAGCTGGCCGTCCGCAGGAGACCTTTCTCCCATGACGATTGATATTGAATCGCTCAGCCTTCGGGAGCTGGGCGCCTTGGTGGTTGCCGCTGAACGGCGGAAACAGCTGATTTCCAGCCGCCGCCCGGCCAGCGCGGTGCGGCGGATGTTGAAGGCCGCCGCGGCCGAAGCCGGTTACACCCTCGAAGAACTCTTCGGTGGCGAAGCCTCGGAAACACCTGCGCCCGCCCGCAAATCCGCCCGCCGTAAATCCGGCAAAGTCGCGCCCAAGTATCGCGACCCGGAATACAAGCGCCTGACCTGGACCGGTCGCGGACGCATGCCGCGCTGGTTGGCGTCCAAGGTGTCGATGGGCCACAAGGCGACCGATTTCCTGATTCCTGGCTTGGCCAGGCCGACCGCTGGCAAGACCAGCACCATCGGCAAGCGGACCGTCATCAAGAAGGGATGAGGCTGCGGCACTGCTACCCTGCCCGGGTCTTTCAACCAAGGAGCACGGGATGGCACACGAGGGTGGCATGACGATCACGCCGAAAGTCCTGTACACAGCCGCAGGCGCGGCCGTGCTGGTCAGCCTGCTGGCCTGGGCGGTGGAATGGAGCGGGATGGCCTATGTCTGCCCGTACTGCCGCGTGCAGCGCACGGTCATCGGCGTGCTGGGTGTGCTGACGCTGTTCGCGCGACCGGGCGGCTTCATCGTGCCGTGGTTGTCGTATACCGCGGGCGGCTTCGCATTCGTGGTCGCGGCGATGCAGCACTTCAACGGCTGGAAGCGTATTTCCGCCGGAGATTTCAGCTTCAACGCGCAGTGGTATATCGACCCGTGGCTGCTGTCAGGTTGCGCGATGCTGATCCTGGTGGCGCAGCTGATGCTGGTGCAGACCGCATGTCGGCGCAGTCTGCACTGAAGCCTGCCCACGGGCGTAGCGTCAGGCGTTCTGGAACACCGCCAGCTGCGCAGCAAACGCACGCTGGTAGGCGGGGCGCTGCGTTGCACGGCCCACATAGGCCACCACCTGCGGGTACTCATCGAGGAGGCCGCTGCTCTTCAGGCGCAGCAGCACCGAAACCATCATCAGGTCGCCGGCGCTGAACTCGCCCTCCAGCCACAACGCCGATCCCAACCAGGCGGACAGCTGTGACAGCCGCATACGCACGCGCTCATCGAGCATCGGCAGACGCTGCGCATACCAGGGCTGCTCGCGCTCCAGCACCCAGGCCATCGAGCGCTCGACGATGGGCGGCTCCACCGTATTCAATGCAGCGAACACCCACATGATCGCGCGCATGCGTGCATCTGGATCAGCAGGAAGCAGGCCGACATGCTGCTCGGCCAGGTGCAGCACGATCGCGCCGGATTCGAACAGGACCTGGCCGCCGTCCTGCCAGGTGGGGATCTGCCCGAAGGGGTTGCGCGCCAGGTGCGCGGGCTGCTTCAGCTCGGCAAAGCCGAGCAGCTGCACGTCATAGGGCACGGCCAGCTCCTCCAGCGCCCAGCGTGCGCGCATGTCACGGGCCAGGCCCTGGCCGCGGTCCGGGGAAGTGGCGAAGGCTGTGAGGATCGGGCACATCGTGGCACTCCTGCAGGTCGAAGGGCCTGCCTTTCCTGTTCCGACGAACCACGGGGCGGGAAATCGACACCCTTCCCGGGACGGCGGGCGATACACTGCCCGCCACCCACCACTCCTGTGCCTCCTCATGTGGCAGCGCCGCACTTCCCTGGCCGAACTGCAGCAGCAACGCGATGTGCTGCAGGCTGAGATGGATGCTGACGCCCAGCGATGGGTCTCACAGCTTCCGCCGGATGATCTCGTGGCAGCGCTGACGCCGCAGGCGCGCCGGCTTCAGGAGCTCAATCAGCTGATCCTGCGGGCTACACCACCGCGTGAGCTGATGAAGCGCCTGAAGGCGCTTGAGCGCCAGCTGCTCGAGCCCGGTACACAGAGCGCAGGCGTGCGGAGGGGACTGGAAGATGAACTGCGCGATCTGCACCTCTACTTCAGCAATCCCCGCCGTCGCCCATTGACGGCAAAGGTCATTCTCATCCTGTTCGCCTGCGTTCTGGCCGCCTTGTTCCTGCCGAGGCTGCTTGTGGACCTGCTGATCGCTCTCTAGGCCGGCCTCACCCCGCCCGATGCAGTTTCCGGTACTGGTCCGGCGTGCACTGCGCGTGCCGCTTGAACATCTCGGCGAAGGCGCTGACGCCGGAATAGCCCAGCTCCTCGGCGATCCGGCTGATCGGCCTGCGGGTGCACAGCGCCTCGGTGGCGCGCACGAACTTCACCCGTCCACGCCAGTCGCCGAGCGACATGCCCAGCTCGCTACGTGCCAGGCGTTCGAGCTTGCGCACGCTCATGTGGTGGCGCAGCGCGATTTCGGCAACCGATTCGGCCATCGACAGGTGTTTCTCCATGTACGCCATCACCTGCTTCAGCGCATCGCTGCTGGCGATCGGCAGGAAGCTGGGCAGTACGGCCGCATTGACGATCTGGTCGATCACCACGGCGGCCATGCGCCGCTGGGCCGGGGTCTGCGGATCGGTCACGCCCTGTCGTGCCAGTTCGTGCAGCAGCTCGCGCAGCAGCGGGCTGACTTCCAGTGCACGGCAGCGATCAGGCAAGCGGCGTGACAAGGCCGGCGACAGATAGGCCGAGCGGTAGGCCAGCTGCGAGCGGTTGCGCGAGTAGTGGGCCATTCCCGGTGGAATCCAGATCGCGTAGTGCGGCGGGGACACCATCCATTCGCCGTCGATCTTCATCTCCATCACACCCTGCGCGACGAAGTTGAACTGGCCCCACGGATGGCTGTGCGTGCCCCAGTCCGTGGGCTCCATCGCACCCTGCCGGAAGTAGATCGGACCGGGCAGCTTGTGGAAGGTGGGGATTGGCTCCATCGGTTGCCGCAAGCCGGGGTCGGTGTGGCGCATTTTCGGGATGTCCTCGATATGCGCCAAGCGTACGCTGGCCATTCCCCTACGTACACCCGCGTTCCGTGAACTATCTTTTCCCGATCCTCGCCTGCCTGCTGTGGGGCGCGAACACCATCGTTACCAAGCTTGCTTCGGGCTCGGTCGGTCCCATCGACATCGGCTTCTTCCGCTGGCTGGTCGCGGCGGTGGTCCTGCTGCCGTTGGCGCTGCCACGTCTGCGCGAAAACCTGCCGACCGTGCGCGCCAATCTCGGGCGCTTCCTGGTGCTGGGCTGCCTGGGTGGGGTGATGTACCAGTGCCTGGCCTACTATGCGGCGCACTTCACCTCGGCCACCAACATGGGGGTGATCCAGGCGCTGATTCCGTTGATCGCGCTGGCGCTGTCGCGCGTGTTCATGGGCCATCCGGTGCGAGGCACTTCCATTCTTGGCGCGGTGATCTCCACTGCCGGTGTGGTGGCGGTGGTCTCGCAGGGCGACCTGGCACGGCTGGCGGCGCAGGGCCTGAACCGCGGCGACGCGATCATGCTGATCGGCGCATTGGCCTTCGCCGCCTACAACGTGCTGATGCAGCGCTGGAAGATTCCGCTGTCGGTGCTGGAGTCGCTGTTCCTGCAGGCCATCGCTGCATCGCTGATCCTGTTGCCGGTACAGCTGCTGGTCGGCACCGGGGTGAACAACCTCACGGCGGTCGGCTGCATCGGCTTCGCCGCCGTGTGCGCTTCGATCCTGGCGCCGCTGACCTGGATGACCGGACTGTCACGCCTGGGCGCTGCGCGCGTCTCTGGCTTCTTCAACCTGGTGCCAATCGTGACCGCCGCGTTGGCTGTACTGCTGCTGGGAGAATCGCTCAGTGGCTGGGTACTGGGCGGTGGCCTGCTGGCGGTGTCCGGCGTGGTGTTCGCCGAGTACAGCGCCAGGCGCGCCGCCGCAGTGCCGAGCGAGCAGCCCGCATAGGGCTTCGGTCATGCGGGATACGTGTCTCCGCTCAGCGCCTGTTCCACCCGCTGTTGCAGCGCGTCTGCATCATGGCCGCGTTTGCCCTGCAGGCTGAGATACAGCGAAAGCGGGTCCACCACATCGCCAATACTGGTGAATGCCGGCGGATAGGCCCAGATCTGCAGCCGTGCGCTCTGAAGGCAGTCCGGGCCGGGCATGGGAAGTGCGCCCAGCAACCGCCACGCATCGATGTGCAGTGCGCGGGTGCCACCGATCGGGAGCGGTGACGTTTCAGCAAGCGCATCGAGGCCGGCCGTCGGCGCCGGATGCCCCGCATCGCGGAGTGCCTCGGCGGTCGGGCCCCAGCAGACATCCACTTCCTTCAGGATGGGGGAACGCAGGAACGGCTGTGCCCTGGCCCAGACCTCGTCGCGGTTGCCGGCCAGCTTCAGGAAGCGCTCGCGGCCACCGGTGGAGCGCTCGACCAGGCCGCGACCGACCAGTTCGGCAGACAGGCGCGACGCCGTCATCGAGGTGTAGCCGGCGACGGCACTGATCTCGCGCGGCGACCACCAGCGCGACTGGCCGCTCAGCAGCACGTGGATCAGTACGGCCTGCGCCGAAGGCAGCAGCGAGATGGCTTTCTTCTCATGATCGGGGTCGTCGCGGAACTCAATGGCCAGGCTCGGCGCGAACAACTGGGTGTGCGGGACCACGAAGTCGATGTGGTTCTCGACCAGGAAGCGGCGCTGCGTCGGCGTGAGATAGGGCGATACGTACAGCACCAGTGCATTCGCTGCAGAGCGCAGGCAGCGCACATCCTGGATCACACGGGTGCTGGATTCGCCCGGCTCGCGGGCCACGGCGAGCATGGCGGGGGTTTCCCCGTACAGCATCAGCCCGGCGAGGTGGTAGCGCGATGCCATCGCGTGGGGAATGGCATGCAATGAAGCAAGTGGATGCACTGCCGAGGCGAGCCCGGGAAGAATCCTGCGCAGGTACCGCTGCGCGTCAGCGACCAGGTCGGTCAGGCCGGTGCGAACTGCCGTCGTCATCTCGTACTTCCCTTGCGGCGGCATGTCCGGAAGATCGGAACCCGGCCACACCGTCACATTCAGTGGTGAACCTGGAGACGGGTGTGCAGTGTCGGGGCGCGTGGCGATCCATGCGGTCCTGCTCCTTAGCCGTCATGACATCAAGTGTTGCCGGGAACCTTGGAGATTCCGTCGAAAAACGATGGAGATTGGGTGGAGGCGGTGTGCATCGTGGCCGGCGGACTCCCCTTCCGCCGGCCACGAGCACGGACCTGCCCGTCAGAATCGCTGCGAGTACTTCACGTACACGGTGCGGCCGATATCGAAGCCGCCGTAATAGGGGAAGGAGCTGGACGGCTTGGAGAACATGATCGGGCCCTGGTGGTTGAACACGTTGTTCGAACCCAGCGCCACGGTGCCGTCCCACGGCAGCTTGTAGCTGACCTGGATATCGTGGAAGGCATTGGAACCGACCTTGCGCAGGGCATCCGGCTCACCGTAGGCGTAGCGGTCGGGCAGGGTGCACGGACGGTTCGGTACGCAGTTTTCAACCATGCCGGAGTAGTAGCGCACGGTGTACTGCGTGCTGAAGTTGCCGAGCTGCCAGTTCACACCCAGGTTCGAGCGCAGGCGGGAAATGCCCGGCTGGCCGATGCGGCCCATCATGATCGTATCGCCGGCCGAGTTCTGGTTCTCCTCGTCGTACTTGGAGACATAGCTGTTCTGCAGGTCGATGGTGAAGCGGCCGAACGAGAACTCGGGCAGGCGGTAGCGGATGCCCAGGTCCCAACCTTCGGTTTCCATCGAGCCCAGATTGGCCAGACCGTAGAACATGCTGGTGATGTGGCCATCGCCAGCGCGCTTGACGCTGCCACAACGCGAAGCGTTGCCGAGCACGTAGCAGTCACGCAGGATGCGGTCGACGCTGTCCTGGATGATCATGTTGGTGATCTTGTAGCTGTACCAGTCGAGGTTGATGTCCAGCCCGTCCACCCAGCGCGGGCTCCAGACCACGCCCACGGTCTTGCTCTTGGACTCTTCCGGGCGCAGCTTCGGATCGGAGCCGGTGGTGAACTCGTCAGGCGTGGCGCACGGATAGCTGGCGCAGGGCTTCAGGCTCTGGTTCAGCTGCTGGTAGCCCAGCGGGACGCCGGCGGCGTTGCAGGCGGCATTGCCGTTGACGCTGTTGGTGGCGCCGATGCCGCACGGGTCGACATAGGTTTCGAAGCTGGTGCCCAGGCCGCCATACAGATCGGAGATGCTCGGTGCGCGGAAGCCTTCGGCGAAGGTGCCACGGATCATGAGCTCTTCGATCGGACGCCAGGCGAAGCTCGCCTTGGAGTTGGTGGTGCTGCCGAAGTTGCTGTAGTCGGAGTAGCGCGTAGCCAGGTTCACGGTCAGTTCCTTGGCGAACGGCAGGTCGCGCAGGATCGGCACGTTCACTTCGGCGAAGAACTCGTTGAGGCTGTAGTCACCGGCGGTGGTGGATGCGCCCAGTGCAGTGCTCTGGCGCGACTGGGCGAAGGCATCGGGCACGAAGCGGCCTTCTTCCTTGCGGTACTGATACCCCAGGGCGACGGACAGGTCACCGGCAGGCAGTTCGATCACCGGGCCGGAGATGTTGGCGAAGTAACTGCGGGTCTTGGTGATGCCGGTATCGTTGAACGTCGGGAACAAGAAGCGCTGCAGTTCGGGATCGGAGAGAGAGCCAGCCCCCGCGACCCCGAACGGCAGCAAAGGATTCCAGGCCAGACAACCCGAGACCGGCGATGCCGCCGTGCCACACCGGGCCACACCGTTGGCATCGAGGTAGGAGGGCCCCAATGCCTGCCGGGAAGCGATCAGGCTCATGTCGCCACGGCCTGTTTTTGTAACTTCATTGCGGTTGAACAACGCGCCGACTTCCCAGTCGTACGTCTTGGTCCCCAGCTCGAAGTAGCCGGACAGACTGGGTGCAACCCGCAGCGACTTCAGCTTGCTTTCGGTCGTGCGCGGCACTTCCCACAGGCGGCGATTGAACGCGATGCCGTGGTCGAGCGGGTTGAATACGCTGGCCGCGTCCAGGGGCGTGCCGAACTTGGTCGACTGGTACGGGTAGCCCGCGATCTGCTGGTCGGTGGTGCGCTCGTTGTAGCCGATGTCGGCAGTGAACTTGATCTGGTCGGTCAGCGCATAGTCCGTGCTCAGGAACAGCGAGCGGCGCTCGATGCCGGTCTGCAAGTGCATCTGGTCGTTGCCGTTGGCGAACTCGGCCGGCGTGATCGGGTGGTAGTCGTTCGGGTTCTTCGGATCGCCGCCACGATTGAGGGTCTTGAATACGGCATCACCGGTATTGCACTTGTAGAGCGCCGGGTCGCACCACGAACCGTTCTGGCTGATGTTGCTCCAGTCCGCGCCCGGGTAGTTGGGGCCGGCGCCGCCGTACCGGGAGAACTCCCGGTCGCGGGCAAACACCGGGTCTGACTTCTGGTATTCCAGTGCGAGCGTGTACCCGCCACGCTCCCCACGGGCGCCGGTGACCAGCGAGAACGTGCTGTCCTTGCCATCGCCCTGGCTGAACTGCCCGTGCTGCATGGACACTTCCAGGCCTTCGTAGTTCTTGCGGGTGATGATGTTGACCACGCCAGCGATTGCATCCGAGCCGTACAGCGAGGAGGCGCCGTCCTTCAGCACGTCGATGCGTTCCACCGCGCTCATCGGAATCTGGCTGAGATCCTGCAGGCCGCTGGTGGTCGCGCCGAGCCGCTTGCCGTTGACCAGAACCAGGGTGCGCGTGGCACCCAGATTGCGGATGTTGACGTAGTAGCCGCCAACGTTCTCGCCGGACGCCAACGCGCGCGCACGCGAGATGGTCGGCGCGCCGGTGGAGGTCAGGTTCTGCAGCAGGTCGGCGATGGTGGTGAAGCCCTGCTGCTCGATCATCGCGCGGGTGATGGCGATGATCGGCTGCTGCGTTTCGATATCCACGCTGCGGATGGCCGAACCGGTAACCTGGATGCGATCGAGGTTCTTCGGTGTTCTATCGCTGTCATCCTGCGCATGCGCGGCCGGTGACCAGGCAGCGGCCAAGGCCGTGCCCACTGCCAGGGAAAGCAGGGTGTACTTGTAGTGCATTTGGCTCTCTCCAAATCCAGTTGAATGGGTTTCCGCATCGCTGCGTGGAAACCGATCTGAAATCCCGCTGTGCGGAATCGGAAGGAACCTAACACTCCGTTTACAACTCGATTACGTTATGGACGCGTTATCGTCGCGCGCCGGATACAGCGTTCATGCACAGGCCATGCACGAAACCGCGACGCGCACCAAGGGTGCTCTGCTTCAGTCTGGCTGCGGGCTGATGACAGACTCCAGGAGACATCCGATGAATACCCCCGGCAAACCAAGACCCACGTGGAAGCAGTGGCATGTGCTGTTGCTGGTGCTTGCCATCGCATTGTTGGTGACGCTGATCATCGTCATCGCGCCATGGTGAATCGTCGGCGTTCTGCTCAGGTACCGTGAACGCGGAAATGCGACGGGATGAAGGAGTCAGGGCGCGTTGAGGGTGGTGATGCATGCATCAATTCGTACTCACCCAATCGGCACATTCAAACCTCCACAGTGGTCCCGAAGGCAACGCACTCGCGCTGTCATTCTCCATAGACCATCGAGCACACAGGAGCGATTCCATGAGCACCCAGTCCACCATCGAACACCGCCTCAACGATCTGATCGAGATCGCCCGCGACGGAAAGTCGTTCTACGAGGAAGCTGCGACCAAGGTGAAGGATGCCGAACTGTCGGCCCTGTTCACTCGTATTGCCGGCGTCAAGGGCCGCATCGTCGCCGCACTGAGTGGCTCCGTTGCTGCCAGCGGTGGCAAGCCGGCCGAGCACGGCACCGTGGTCGGTTCGATGCAGCAGTTCTATGGCAAGGTCCGCGCTGCATTCGGCGACACCAACTATGGTTACGTGGCCGAGCTGGAAGAGTCCGAAGACCGGCTGCTTGGCGCGTTCAAGGACGTGCTGAAGGATAACGAACTGCCGCCGGCCGTGCGCCAGGAAGTCACCCAGCTGCTGCCTGAAGTGCAGGAGTGCCATAACGTGATGCGTGCTCGCAAGCACGCCATGAAGGCGGCCTGACGATCATCGGCGGCCTTCTCCCCGGGGCCGCCACGGTCGGGGCAGCGTGGCTGCCCCGGCCATCTTTGCAACCAGCGCTCCAACATCATCGCCGCGTGGTGCTACGGCCCAGCAGCAACACCGCAAGGCTGGCCAGCAGCGCGGCGATGGCCGACGTCCACAGTGCACTGGCAAATCCATGGCTGTAGATCGCCTGTGCGAAGGCGGCGGTGCGCGCATCGGCGAAGGTGCCGGTAGCGATCGCATCGGCCATGGGCAGTACGTTGCGCGCGGGAACCGCCGCGGACAGTGCGCTGCGGATGCCCAGGCTCAAGGCACTGGACAGTACGGTGAATCCGAGCAGGATGCCGACAAAGCGCGTGGTCGCGCTGATGCCGGAGGCCATGCCGGCGCGCTCGCGCGGTGCCGCGCCGATGATGGCTTTGGATGTCTCGCCATTGAGGATGCCGCCGCCGGCACCGATCACCACCATTGCGACGAGTGCCAGCCACGGCAGGTGCTGCCACGCGGCCAGTCCGGCCACGGCATTGCCCGCGGCGGTGACCGACAGCCCGATCGCCAGCACCGCCGGACTGGTCAGATGGCGACCGAGCCGCCGGCCCACGCTGGGAAACAGCAGCATCGCCGCAGCGAACGGAAGCATGCCAGCACCGGCAGCCAGTACGCTCAGGCCGATGCCGTTCTGCAGGTACTGCGGCAGCATCGATGCCATCACCTGTGCGCTGACCGAATAGCCGACCATGGCAATGAGTGCGCCGACGAAACGCGGACTGGCCAGCAGCCCGAGATCGACCATGGGATGTGACCGTGCCCGTTCAACGATGACGAAGGCAACAGCCATGATGATGGCCAGGCCCAGCCCAATCAGCGCCGGGGCCGATGACCATCCTTCTGCCAGTCCTTCCACCAGGAAGAACACGATGCCGAAGATGGCAGCGCTGAACGTGATGATGCCGGGTGGATCGAGCGGGCGGACCACGCTGTCTGACGACTCGGGTATCCAGCGCAGCGTGCCGTAGCCGAGCAGGCCCAGGAACGGCAGGATCGCGACGAACACCGCGCGCCAGCCCCAGAGTGCGGACAGCACGCCGCCGATCAGCGGTGAGAGCACCATCATCACGCCCATGGCTGTGCCCCAGAACGCCCATGCAGTGTCCTTGGCGGCCCCCTCGTGGTACGTGTGGCCGATGATCGACAGCGAGGGTGCCAGCAGAAAGGCCGCGCCAATGCCCTGCAGAGCCCGCGCCAGGTAGAGCAGGGCAGCACCGGGCGCCAGTGCACAGAGCAGAGAGGTGAGGGCGAACAGGCTGATGCCGATCAGCAGCACCCGGCGGCGGCCGTAGCGGTCGGCGACAGCGCCGGCGGGCAGCAGCAGTGAGGTGAAGGACAGGATGTAGGCACTGATCACCCACTCGATATCCGCGAATCCGGCGTGCAGGTCACGCGCGATGCTGGGCAATGCGACCGCGACGGCATTGGTCTCCAGCACGGTCATCGTGCAGCCCAGCGAGGCCACCAGCAGGACCGCGTCAGGCAGCGTGTGCCGTGCAGGCGAAGGGGGAGGAGAGGGCGGCACCGGTCACTCGCAGGAAGGGGAGGACGGCCATTCCATCAATGATCGGTGTTTGTTTCATTCTCGGTGTTTTCTGGTTACGTTAGCTTTAACCTAACGAAATGCCGCCCATGGAACGCCGTCACCTGGAGTACTTCGTGACCCTGGCCGAGGAACTGCACTTCGGTCGTGCGGCCCTGCGTCTGGGAATTGCCACTCCCACGCTGAGCGTGCAGATCCAGGACATCGAGCGTCGGCTCGGCACGCGCCTGTTCGACCGCGGCCGGCGCGAGGTGCTGCTGACCTCGGCAGGCGAGGTGTTCCTGGCGGAAGCCCGTGATGTGCTGCGCCGGTTCGAACAGGCCGAAACCCTGGGCCGGCGCGCGGGGCGGGGTGAAATCGGCAAGATCGAGATCGGCTACGTCGGCTCGGCGCTGTATGCCGGAGCATTGCAGGATCAGCTCAGCCGGTTCCGCAGCCGCTACCCGGGCGTGGAACTGCAGGTGAGCGAATGGCCGATGGGCGAGCTCCCGCAGCTGCTGCAGGAAGGACGGGTGGATGTGGTGTTCTGCCGGCCTCCGATGGATGTGCCCGACAGTTTCGGCGAACACACCCTGGTCGAAGACCAGTTCTGCGTGGCCCTGCCGGAAACCCATCCGCTGGCGCAGGCCCGGTCGCCGGTGCAGCCGGCGTCATTGGCCCGGGAGGGTTTCGTCATGCCGGAGCAGCCGGTGGGCGCAATGGAAGTCGGGCGCCGCGGCGGGTTCATTCCACGTATCCGTTCCCAGCCCGGGCATCTGGCGGCGGTGTTGGCCGAGGTGTCGGTCGGCGTTGGTTCGGTGGCGATCGTGCCATCGGTACTGCAACGCACGCTGGTGCTGCCCGGAATGATCTATCTGCCACTGGCGGGCCCCACCATCGTCTCGACCATCGCTGTGCAGTACCGGCGGGCAGAGACTTCGCCAGTGGTGCGGCGGCTGATCGAGCAGGTGAAGGATACACCGTGCAGGCGCATCGACATGTTGCCCCTGGCCTGAGCGCCGCGCGGCAGGTGGACGATTGCTACACTGGTGCCACCTGCATTCGCATTCGATGGACACCATGAACAACGGGAACGGTCCGCAGACAGTTCGCTGAGCCGCAACAACGATGCAGACGTTGTTGCGGTGATCATCCCTGCGATGCACGCGAATTGGATGGATCACCGCCGGATTCACTCTGGGCGGAGACTCCCCATGTTCAATCGACAGGCCCCGCGTTGGGCCCACCCGCTGCCATCGGCCATTGTGCTGATGGCGCCGTTCGACCTCCTGGCCTCGCTGGCCATGGACATCTATCTTCCTGTGGTGCCGGTGATGCCGCAGGCATTGCAGACATCACCGACGCTGGTGCAGCTCACCTTGAGCATCTACCTGCTGGTACTTGGCCTCGGCCAGTTGCTGTTCGGCCCGTTGTCCGACCGCATCGGGCGGCGGCCGGTCCTGTTGCTGGGGGCGTTGCTGTTCGCGCTTTCGTCGTTCGCGCTGGCCATGTCCAGCAGTGGCGCGGCATTCCTGACCTGGCGAACCGTACAGGCGGTGGGGGCGTCGGCGGCACTGGTGGCGACCTTTGCCACGGTGCGTGATGTGTATGCTGATACAGCCGAAGGCGCGTCGCTGTACGGGCTGTTTGCCTCGATGCTGGCCTTCGTGCCGGCGCTGGGACCGATCCTCGGCGCGCTGCTGGCAGGCGCCTTCGGCTGGCGCGCGATCTTCGTTCTGCTCGGCGTACTGGGCATGATCGCCGGCATGCGCGCGGTACGGCATTGGCAGGAAACCCGCCCGCAGTGCCGGGACGCGTCGCGACCCGCGGTACGACGCATCCTCGGCAGCGGCGCGTTCTGGGTCTACACGCTGGGCTTCAGTGCGGGCATGGGCACGTTCTTCGTGTTCTTCTCGGTCGCGCCCCGGCTGCTGGTCGGGCGCATGCAGTACTCGCCGCTGTCGTTCAGCCTGGCCTTCGCCACGGTGGCGCTGGTGATGATCGTCACGGCGCGGATGGCGAACGTGTGCATTGCCCGCTGGAACGTGCGCGGTACCTTCCTGCGTGGCCTGTGGGTGATGGTGGCCGGGGTACTGCTGATGGCGTTGGCCGCAGCGCGGCCTCCCTCGTTCGTCGGAGTGGTGCTGCCCATGTGGGGCATCGCGGTGGGGCTGGTGATGGTGGTTTCGGTGGCTGCAAGCGGCGCGCTGCGTGATTTCGCCGATGCGTCAGGTACGGCGGTGGCCCTGTACTACGCCGTGCAGAGCCTGATCGTGGCAGGCATCGGCACGCTGGTTACCCTCGTGCTGCCCGGCGATACAGTGTGGCCGCTGGTGGCCTATGGGTTGCTGTTGCCACTTGCCAGCCTGGCAGGTGCCGCCGCGCTGCGGCATCGCGCATAACGCTGGGTGGCGGGCAAAAAAGGGGGCGGCCGCAAGGCCGCCCCAACCCGTCAAGAGAGCACGTGTTTAGAAGCGCACAGACCAGCGTGCGGTGGCGCCATGGTCGCGGCTTTCACTGCCGAACTGGCCGCTGTAGCCCAGCTCCAGCTGCTGCCGCGGGGTCAGCCACGCCGACAGGCCCAGCTCGGCCACCACGGCGTTGTCGGCAATTGGTGCGCCCTCGACCGCGAAGGTGCTGCTGCTGTTGGCGAAGGCCAGGTTGGCCACCTGGCTGCGGTCGCCAGAGGCGCGGCGATAGCCCACGCCACCGCGCAGGTGCAGCCAGCTGTCCTGCTGGAACGATGCCTTCAGGCCCTTGTCGAAGCGCAGGCCAGCGGTGGCGATGGTGGTGCCGGTGTCGTCCACCTTGCCGTGCAGTGCGGCCGCGCCGCCACGCTCGTTGATCTGCTTCAGGTCCACTTCCACGCGGGCGACCTGCAGGTACGGCTCCAGCCCGCCTTCCGCATTGCCGAAGCGGTAGCCCGCTTCGATGAAGGCCTGGCGCGTACGTGCGTTGTAGCGCGCGCTGAGGCTGTCGCTGAAGCCGGCGAAGGCAACATCACGCGTGCTCTTCACTTCGTTGCGGCTCCATGCCACGCCACCACGCAGGCCGAAGCCGCCCCAGGTGTGGCTGGCATAGGCGCCGAAGTGCGTGTTGTCGATCTTCGACTTGGCACGACGCTCCTGCTGCTTCACGTCGGTGCGGCCTGTACCGGCCAGCACGCCGATCTGCCAGCCACCGAACTCGCGGTCGATGCCGACCAGCAGGCCGTTGCTGTTGGCGTCGGTGCGCGCGGTGTTGCTGTTGCCATCCAGCTTGCTGTTGCCGCCCAGTGCCTGCACCCAGGCGCCGGTGGCATCACCCGCATCGGCACCGGGTGCGGTGGCACCGGCACGACGTGACAGTGCGGCATCGCGCACATAGCGGCTGCCCTCGACCAGGGCCAGCGCCGTGGCCGGATGCAGCTCGCCGCTGAGGCCATCGAGCACGCCACCCACCTGTTGCGGGAACAGTTGGGTCAGCGGCTTGGGCAGGCCCTGGTTGATCGCCAGTCCATCGGCCACCGCCGCGGCCGCACGCTGGTTCGGCGTGGTGGCGGCGCTGGCGAGCGAGGCACCCCGGGTCACGTCGATGCGGGTGCCATTGGCGCCGTAGGCCAGGCTGAACTGCAGGAACGGCGAGAACGCGCTGAAGTCGGTTTTCGCGAACTGGCCGCTGACACCGCCGTCGGCGCGGATGAAATTGAACTGCTCGCCGAGGTAGTAGGTACCCGGCTCCGGCAGCGCGACCAGGGTGCCGCCGAGAGTGGCGGTGCCGGTTACGTGCAACTGGTCACTGCGGCCGCCCGGGGCAAGTTCGGCGGCATAGACGCCGGTTGCACCCTGCACGTAGTTGCCGTTGATGGTCAGCGTGCCGATCGAATTGCCGGGCGCGATGATGCCGTCCACACGGGTGTTGCCCAGCGTGCCGATGCCCTTCAGCAGGCCGTTGGCACCGACCGTGGTGGTGCCGCCGGTCTGCGTGCCGTTGAAGGACACCACGCCACCGTTGACCGTCAGGTTGCTGTCCTTCAGCAGGCCGCTGCTGCTGACCGTGCTCACGCCTCCAGTGGTGTTCAGGGCGGTGGAGACCAGCGAGCCGTTGAGCAGGAACTGGCCACCCTGGACTTCGACCGCTGACGTGAGTGTGTTGGTGCCGTTCAATTCCAGCGTGCCGTCCTGCAGCACTGCGCCGTTGAAGGTGTTGCCACCACTCAGGCGCAGCCAGCCGATGCCGGACTTGGTCAGCTTGCCGGGGCCGCCGATGTCGTTGGTCCAGTCATCCCAGGCATCGCCTTCCCACACCTTCAGGCCACCGGCCTTCTGGTTCATCACCACGTTGGTATCCACGCGCAGCGAGCCATAGCCTTCGATGGCCTTGCGCAGGTCGACCATGCCCCAGCCGTAGGTTGCGTCGATACCCGGCGCGCCGAGATCGCGGGCGGTGGTCAGCAGCACGTCGCGGACCTGGGCGTTGTCCAGATACGGGAAGCGCTCCATCAGCAGGCCAAGAGCGCCGGTGATGTGCGGCGCGGCCATCGACGTGCCGGTCTTGGTGCCATATACGTACTGGGTGTTCTCGCTGTCGATGATCAGGCGGACATAGGCGGAAGTGTTCTCGACGCGCCCCTGGATATCACCAGACACGATGGTGCTGAGAATGTCGGTGCCGGGGGCCGAGATGCACCAGTTGGCGGCAACGCCACAGATGCTGGAACTGCCATCGATCACGTAGTCGGTTTCGCCCGCAGCGGCGTTGGGCCGGCGGACGTTGGCCACGGCCAGCCAGTACGGTTCCAGTTCGGGCTTCCAGCGTGGCATCGAGGCGGTGATGCCGGCAACCGCACCGCTGCCATTACCGGCCGACCACACCTGGATGAGGGTGGAGCTGGGGGCATCGCCATCGCTGGCGTAGATGCTGCCGTACACGCCGTAGTCGGCACCGATGTTGGCGTACTGCTGGTCCAGCGCGGCGGCGGTCATGTTGCGCGTGGAGATGCCCCAGCTGTGGTTGATGGCGCGCACGCCCTGCGCCTGGATCTGTGCATACATGTCCAGCGTGGCGGCATCGTCCGGATCGGTTCGGTAGACAGCACGCGGACGATAGTAGTTGTCCGGATCCAGGCGCCACTCGTAGTAGGTGTCGCCGAACACGCGGGCGGCGGTGAGGTCCGCACCAAAGGCCACGCCATGCATGCCGGTGCCATTGCGGTTGGCGCCGATGGTGCCAAGCACATGTGTTCCGTGATCGGCATAGCTGAAGCCATAGGGCTGGCCGGCGGCGATCAGGCGTGCCGCCAGTGCGGCCGGAACGCCGGCGCCGAGTCCGTAGTAGTTGTAGCCGGGCTGTTCGCCGCGGGTCTGCCCGCAGGCACCGGTACCTGCGACGACACCCGGCGTCGCGCAGTCGGCACCGATGGTGATGCTGGTGGTATTGCGTCCTGCAAACTCCGGATGCGCCAGCGCGGAGCCCGAGTCGAACAGCGCAAGGCGTACGCCCTTGCCGGTCAGACCGCGTGCATAGGCGTAGTCTGCGCCCATCGCACCCAGGCCCCAATCGGCGTTGAATTCATCGCTGCGCCAGCTGGCCGGATTGCCTGGGTTGCCGAGAACGGCGGTGCTGCTGGCGGCAGCTGCAGTGGCCGTGGCTGCAGGCGCCGTGCTGGAAGCGGGCTGCGCCCACGCAGCCTGCAACTGGCGCTGCTGCTGCCAGGCATCGAGTGATTCGCTGGCCATGGTCGGGAGTGCGGTGACCAGCAACAGCGAGCTGGCGACGGCAAGCGCCAGCGGGCGGTGCGACAGGGAGCGGGACGAACGGCCGTACAGCGGGTGATTCATCGGACAACTTCCTTGATTGACGGACAACAAGGCCGTTAACCCCGCAGCGCGCTGATCACCCCCAGTGGTGTGAAAGAAATTTAATGAATAGGTTAATGTTCCGTGACACGGGCGTTCACTCCATCTCCCGGAGGCCTCGCTACCGTGGCCCGGCCTGGGCTCACCAGGCTTATCAAGGAGTGATGTCGATGCGTACTTTCAGGAAAATGATCGTGGGTGCGGTGTTCGCCTTGACCTGCAGCGGTTCGGTTGCTGTGGCTGGGCCGATTCCGCCATGCGATCTTCCCTGTTGGAAGGCTTACCAGGCCTGTCTGTCCGGTGGCGGTGATGCGATGGAATGCCAGTACGAATACGATCGTTGCATCATGGATCGCTGCGGCGCTGTGTAAGCAGTGGCAATGCAGGATTGATGACGAGCCCCGTCCCTGACGGGGCTCTTCTGTTTCAGCGCCGCCCGCTTGCAGGCCATGCACGCAGCGGCGAGGATGGGGAATCGCATCGGAGCCGCCGCACATGGCCGTCAAACGTGTCGTCGCCAACATCGCCACGCCTGACCCTGCGCGTGCCGCAGCGTTCTATGGCGAGCTGCTGGGCATGCCGGTGGTGATGGACCACGGCTGGATCGTCACCCATGGCGGCGAGGGCAGCGCGCTGGCGCAGGTCAGCTTTGCCACTGAAGGGGGATCCGGCACCGCGGTGCCGGACCTGTCGATCGAAGTGGACAATCTGCAACAGGTACTGGATCGCATGCGCGCGGCCGGCATCCCGCTGGAATATGGCCCCGCCGATGAGCCCTGGGGTGTGCGCCGCTTCTTCGTCCGTGACCCGTTCGGGCGGCTGTTGAACATCCTCGCCCACACCTGAGCGGCAGAACGTCCGTCAGCGCCGTTTGGCACTGGTCGGTGGCACGCCGACCATGCGCAGGCAATCATCCACCACGGCGGCGATGAAGGCATCGGCATCCTGTGCGGGTGTGGCGATCAGGTCGTCGGTGGCGCCGTGCACGCCGGCATAGATCAACGAGGCGGTGACTTTGGGCGCTGGAAGCTGCCACAGAGCTGCGGCATTGCCTGCTTCGAGGATGCCCAGCAGTTGCTGCTGGATCGCATTGCGTTCGGCGTTGCCACGCTGGTGGTGATGATGGTTGGCGTACACCACATCGTGCAGCGCGTGGGTGCGCACGTAGAGCTCGATATTGGCGCGGATCCAGGCACGCAGGCGCGCCACGCCATCGCGGGTCGGGTACTGCTGCACGGCGCGGTCGACGTCTTCCATGAAACGCTGGGTGTAGCGCTGCGCCAGCGCCTGCAGAATCTCGGTGCGCGAGGCGAAATAGGTATAGAAGGTGCCCTTGGCAACGTCGGCTGCGGCGACGATGTCGCTGATGGTGGTGGCATCCACTCCCTTTGACAGGAACAGCGCCTGCGCGGCGTCCATCAGTTCTTCCTGGCGGGTTTCCGCAGGTTTGGTGCGTGGCCTGGCGACAGCTGTGGTCTGCATGTGGGAGGGATCCGGGTGCGACGGGAGCCATTCTAGCTGGCCTGTGGCACCGACTGACCGTCAGTCATTGACCGACGGTCAGTCAGTGGCTAGGATGCGCACACATCCTTCCCCCGGGAGCCGTACATGCGACGTTTCCAGCGGCCGGCCCTGGTGCTGGCGGCCTACCTCGGCACATTCCTCGCCTCGCTGGACATCAGCATCGTCAACGTCGCCCTGCCGACCCTGCAGCAGGCGTTGAATACCGACATGGCCGGCCTGCAGTGGGTGATCAATGCGTATGCGATCGCGTTGTCGGCGCTGATGCTGTCGGCGGGGCCGCTCGGGGACCGTTACGGTCATCGGCGGATGTGGCTGCTCAGCGTCGCCACCTTCACTCTTGGCTCGTTGCTCTGTGCCTGTGCCGGCAATCTTGCGACGCTGGTGGCTGGACGCGCGGTGCAGGGCATCGCGGGCGCGCTGCTGATTCCCAGCGCGATGCCGATTCTCAGTCATGCATTCCCTGATCCGCGCCAGCGCGCGCGGGCGATCGGTGGCTGGTCGGCGTTCAGTGCGTTGGCCCTGGTGCTTGGACCGTTGCTGGGCGGCGTGCTGGTACAGCGCGTCGGATGGCCCAGCATCTTCCTGATCAACTTGCCGTTGGGCCTGCTCGCACTGGCGCTGGGCGCCTGGGGAATTCCGGAGCGGCGGCATCCGCAGCACGCTGCGCTGGACCCTGCCGGGCAGCTGCTCAGCGTCGTCGCGCTGGGTGCGCTGAGCTATGGCCTGATCGCGATCGGCGCGCATGGCCTGCTGGCCCCGGTGACGCTGCTGGCGCTGGGCGTGGCAGCTGCCGGGTTGATCCTGTTCGGCATCGTCGAACGCCGGGTGGCACGCCCATTGCTGCCGCTGGACCTGTTTGCCGACCGCCGCTTCGGCATGTTCAACCTGGCCTCGTTCGTGCTGGGCTTCACTGCCTATGCCAGCCTGTTCTTCCTGTCGCTGTTCTTCCAGCAGGCGCAGGGGCACAACGCTGCGCTGGCAGGCTCCCAGTTGGCCCCGCAGTTCCTGTTGATGGGGGCCGTCTCGCTGTTGTTCGGGCGTCTGGTCGCCCACCTCGGGCTGCACGCCGCGCTGGTGCTGGGCTATGCCCTGGCCGGGGCGGCGCTGTGCGCGATGGCCACGTTCGAACCGGCTACTTCGCACGCCTATTCCAGTGCTGTGCTGGTGCTGCTTGGCATTGGAATGGGGCTGGCAGTGCCGGCGACCGGCATGGCGGTCATGGCCAGCGCGCCGGTCGAGCGCGCGGGTATTGCCTCAGCCACGATGAACGCGTTACGTCAGGCAGGCATGAGCCTGGGCATCGCGCTGCTGGGCAGCCTGATGGGCCAGCGCGCCGTGCAGCAGTTCGCCGCGTCCGCGCAGGCGGCCGGGCAGCGGGGGCTGGTGGCACAGGCGCGCGAACTGATCCTGCAACCGGGCTCGATGCACGCCACGCCGCAGATGCTGACGTGGTATCGCAGTGCGATGGCCAGTGGTTTCGGATGGGCGATGGCTGTGGCCGGTGCGCTGGCCCTGCTTGCGGCGCTCGGGCTGTATCGGCAGCGCGCACCGGCCTGACGCGCTGCATTCAGCCCTGCTGGCGTTGCGGACCCGCTGCCGTGCGTTCGATCTCCTGAGGCTGTTGTTGCTGCTGGCGCGCATTGGCGTGGCGAGCGTGTCCACCTTCACGACCGATCTCGGCCATGTGTTGGCGGTTGCGGCTGATCGCCTCGCCGCCTTTGCGGCCTGCGACACGTGCCTCGGCCGGACTGAATTCATGCGCGTTCCCGGAGGCATGTGCGGCGCGCCCGCCCTTGGCAGCGATCGCGCGCTGCTTTTCCTGGTCCATTGATGCGAAACCCCGGTTGGAGCTGCGCGGGTTCTGCTCAGTCATGTGAAATCTCCTGCGGTGTGGGCGTCGCCTTCGTAGACGACGGCATCCATGCTTGGCCATCGCACGCTAAGTCCAGGTCGCCATCTTGGCCACGATTTTCACGCGCCCTGCGCACGGGGCTGATCACGCAGCCATTCAGTCAGGTGCTGCCTTCGCTGCCGCCAGTGCCATGCCACTGACCACCGACGCGATCGTCTCTACGTCTGCCAAGGGAGCTCCCTGGTTCAGTCGCGCCTGCAGAGCCCCATGGGAGACCGCGAAGACGATCGCTTGGCCGAGCAGGGCGTGGGTACGCAGCACCGTCTCGACACTGGATGGTTCGCTGCCGCGCAGGCACGCTACGCACGCGGCCAGCGTGGTGTGCAGGGGTTCGAACAGCGTACGGTGGGCGCTGGCGAACGCGGCCGTCGGTTGGATCTGTTCGCGCGCCAACAGCAGCGTGCGTGGACCCGCATCCGGCGCCGACAGCAAGGCTTGGACGAATGCCCGCATCAACTGCTGCAGCTGCTGCGCGGCCTGCCGCGCGCCGTTGGGTGGCGTTGCCGGCAGCGGCAATCGCTCGGCAATGGCTTGAGCGCAGCGCTGCAGTACGGCGGCATACAGTTCCTGCTTGCCACCGAAGTGATAGGGAATGGCTGACTGGCTGCAGCCGGCCATGTCCACCAGCTGGCGGGTACGCACACCCTCCACGCCGAACGCGCTGAACAGCTGCAGCCCCGCGTGCAGCAGTCGGGCTCGGGTCTGCCCGCTGCGCGTCTCGGCCGCGCGCCGCCGTGCCGGTGTCTGCAGATGGGCGATGAACTCAGGCATCGGCCTGCATCAGCCGTGTCGAGTTTTCATTGAGCGCGGTACCCGCGTCAGCGCCGACGATGACCGTACCGCCGATGTTGGCCATGTGCCGGCCGAATGCACAGTTCGGTTCGAAGGCGAAGCACATGCCGGCCTGAAGGGGCAGTTCGCGCCCGACAGTCGGCAGCGGCGCGATGTGCGCATAGCGCGCGGCCTCCGGCAGCGCTTCGATGCCCGGTGCACGGCCGAAGCCAATCGGTCCATAGGGGTTGAGGCTGTGGACCAACGGATGCACGTGCCAGCCGCCCGCCTCCAGCAGGGGCGCTTCCATCGCGTCGACGACATCGCCGAAGGTATTGCCCACGCGCAGTGCGGACAGGCCTGCTTCGTAGCTGCTGCGGGCGACGGCAGCGGCGCGATGGATGTCGTCGTGCACCTCGCCAATGGCAACCGCGGCCTGATGCTGGGTTTCCATCAGCCCGTACAGTGCGAAGATCTCCGACAGCACCAGGTCACCATCGCGCAGAATGCGCGGCGGCTGCGCACGATACTGCCAGGCGGGTGGTCCCCAGCCCACATACTCGGGACCCGAGCCGAGCAACACCTCGGCGGTATAGCCCCCCAGCGAGAAACAGGCGGCGGTCACTGCGGCAACCAGTTCGGCTTCCGAAACACCGGGGCGAGCAGTGGCACGCAGCGCCTCGCTCATGGATTCACCGATCCAGGCGGCATGCGCAATCAGCGCCAGTTCCTCCTGGCTCTTTACCGAGGCGCGCTGGAAGAACGCACGATATACCGGTACGAATTCCGCGTTCGGCACCGCCGCCTGCATGCCCTGCAGGGTGCGCGCGGGCATCGCGCCGTCGAAGTAGAACGGTGGATAGGGCTCCAGCC
The DNA here is from genome assembly GCF_039673015.1 of Stenotrophomonas sp. TWI1409. Classification (NCBI taxonomy): domain Bacteria; kingdom Pseudomonadati; phylum Pseudomonadota; class Gammaproteobacteria; order Lysobacterales; family Lysobacteraceae; genus Stenotrophomonas; species Stenotrophomonas sp. TWI1409. The sequence goes on along the minus strand of NZ_JBDJKU010000009.1, from coordinate 15,306 downwards.
CCAGCACGCCGATACGTGCCGTGTGCAGGCCACATTGCTGCAGCCAGCGGCCAACCTCCAGACCGGATTTTCCAACCCACAGCTGTTCGGGTGCGATCCACTGCAGGTCGCCGCGCAGGCAGGCCTGCAGGTGGTCGGCAATCATCAGCGAGGCAAAGGTGAACACCCGTGGCGGCTGGTCGCCGACGAACACCACGATCGAGCCTGGCCGGTCATTGGTGAAGTAGCAGTCCGGCGAGAACCCGGCCGGTGCGGCGGCTTCCCGGTCGCCATGCACAACCAGGGCATCGAGGCGTTCACTGGCCATGAGGTCGCGGGCCAGGGCCCAGCGGCGGTCGCGTTCCATCAGGCTGAGCGGTGCGGGCGGCGTGCGCATGAGGAGTATTCCAGGGGAAGGAGCGCGCAGGCTCGATCACGCAGTTGAATGAATCAACCGCTTGAATCGGCATTGCACGTGCGCTGCTGCGGGGGCAGCTGAAGTCGGCGATTGCGCAGCGTTGTCGATGATCATGATGGGGCCACCGTCGCTGTTGATAGGATGCGCAACAACGCCACTCGCTTGGCCACGACAGGGAAGTAGAACATGAACAGGATTGGATTGATCGCAGTGCTGGCCTGTACCGCTCCGGTCCATGCAGCCAGCCCCCTGTTGTCCGGCAGCTTTGTCCACGTCGGCTATTCGGCTACCGACGAACAACTACCGGCTGCGCAGTTGCCGCTGTTCCTGGATGAGCTGCAGGACCTGGGCAACGACACGATCATCCTCGGTCAGGTGCGTGCCACTCGTGCCGGCGTCGGCTGCGCCAGCGGCGTGCAGGATTTCGAATGGATTGCCGGCTTTCCCGGCAAGCTCGGCACCGTGCTCGATGCGGCGGCCGCGCGCGGCATGAAGGTCGTGGTCGGCACCACTTACAGCTCGGGGCAGTGCGCCACCTTCTGGCAGGGGCAGAACGCAACGGCCGTGGCACAGGATGCGGCGCAGTCGCTGGCCCAGCTGGGCCAACAGTACGGATCGCATCCGGCGTTCGCTGGCTGGTACATCACCGACGAGCCAGCACAGGTGCCGGCTGATCGCGCGCCGTTTTACCGTGCGATCGTGACGGCGCTCAAAGGCAGTACACCCTCGCGGCCGGTGATGGTGGCCCCCTACCTGGCGTCATCCAGCGTGGATCCGGCCAGCGTGGGCCGGGCTGCTGCACAGTTCCGTACGGCCACCGGCGTGGATGTGCAGATCTGGCAGGACGGCATCGGCGCCGCCTCGCATGCACGCCTGTTCCAGTGGGATCGCCCGGGTCATTCCACCGAGGCGTATTACGAGGCGCTGTCGGTGGCGCTGGGGGCCAGCGGCCTGTGGGCCGACATCGAACTGTTCAACCATGGCAGTCCCTTGTTCCTGGAAACCGGCAACGGATTGTCCGGTGCCTATCGCTCCGCGTCGGTGCAGCGTATCAACCAGCAGTTGTGGAGCGCGCGTTCGGCCGGCAAGCGCGTTGCCTGGCTCAACCAGTACCACATGTCCGAGGTGGTCGGCCCCGGCCAGGGCTATGCCGAATCGTCGCGGATGATGAACACCTATCGCGGGCTGTATGGGCTCGGCGCGTCCTACAGTGTCGATCCGGTGCAGACCACGTACAGCTACAGCGTGGCACCGGATGCAAACTATCCGGACAGCAGTGGCCACGAGCTGTTCGATCGTCGGGTGGGGGATCCGCGCAACCCGATGGATGCAGGCTGGGTAGGCGTGCATGGCAACGCCAGCATCACCATCGACCTGGGCCAGCGCCGGAGGGTGGACTGGATCGGCCTGCATACGATGACCCGCCCGGCGTGGGGCATCGTCACGCCGACAGCTGTGGACGTGATGTGTGCCGAGCCGGGCGCCGCTGCGGTGAAGATCGGTGTGCTGTCGGCGCCATTCCCCCAGGCCGGACTGAGCGGTTCGACCGAAGAGGAATACGTGCTGGGCAACGCCGCGCCGCTGGCCGCGCAGTGCCGCACGCTGGAGCTGCGGTTGGCCAATGGCAGCTGGACGTTCCTCAGTGAAATCGAGATGGCGGCCGAGCAGTAAGCGCCTCAGCGTTGGGGCGTGCCACGCAGTCGCTGCGCGAACGTCCGCTGTTCAAGCGCCTGCAGTGCCTCGCGCAGCACCTGCTCCAATGACTGTCCAAGATCGGCATCGAGGCTGCGCGCCGCGCGTGCCGTGGCCTGCCACTGCGCCTGCAGCGCCGGCAACGCCTGCAACGCGCGCGGGCTCAGCTGCAGGATGCGCTCGCGGCTGTCTTCACCGACCGCAGCGTGCAGCCAGCCGTCGCGCACCATTGCTGAAACCGTCTGGCTGAGCGCCGAATGGCTGAGCCCGCAGGCCAGTGCGAGATCCTTGATGCGGCAGGGTCCCTGCGCCATCAGCGTGCGCAGCACCGGGGTGTAGCGCGGCCGGTAGTCCAGCTTCAGGTCGCGGTAGGCCTGCTCGACCGCCGGGTCGAGCTGGTCGAGCAGGGCCCGCAGCAGTGTTCCCAGGGTGGCATGTTGGAGATCCATGGTGGCGATGATATATAAGCACTTACATATCATCAACATGGGGTGTGGTCATGGCGGTTTCGTGGATGCTGGGCGCGCTGCTGGCGGCGTCCTGCCCGGCCCAGGACGCGGTGCTGCAGGCGGCGGCCACGGCGATACAGGCGCAGTACCTGGACGTGGCCGAAGGCGCGCGCATTGCCGAGGCCGTGCGCGGCTGGTCCACCCAGCAGCGCTATGTGGACAGCTGCGCGGACCCTAAGGCGTTCAGCGCACGCTTGAGCCAGGATCTGGACGTGTTCGATGGCCACTTCCATGTCGAGCGGGTGGATGCCCGCGCCGGCCAGGACGACTGGCTGATGGCCTGGCGCGCGGATGCGCGCAGCAATGGTGCGGGCGTGCGCGAGGTGCGGGTGCTGGAAGGCAACATCGGTTACCTGCGCCTGAGCACCTTCTATCCGCTCGATCTGGCCCAGCCGAAGCTGGCTGCTGCCTTCACCCTGCTGGCCGACACCGACGGCCTGGTGCTGGACCTGCGCCAGAACGGTGGTGGCGATGACGGCAGTGCGGACCTGCTGGTGCGGACCCTGCTGGCGGCGGAGATCACCCAGGTGCAGTCACTGCAACGCCGTGGCCAGCGCAGTCCGGTACCGTTGCCACCGGCGAGCCTGGGGGTGTACCTGAAGCCGCTGGTGGTGCTGATCGACCGCCGCACCGGGTCGGCTGCCGAATTCGTCGCGTACTCGCTGCAGGCGCAGGGGCGGGCACGTGTCGTTGGTAGTCGAAGTGGCGGTGCGGCACATATGTTCGATGATCCTGTGCTGCTGCCGGATGGCTATCAGATCAGCATTCCCGACCGGCAGCCGATCAACCTCCGTACCGGAACCAACTGGGAACGCACCGGCGTCACGCCTGACGCAGCAGGCGGTGACGATCCGCTGTTCGTCGCCCGCCAGCTGCTCGCCCGATCGGCATCGCCAGAATGAACGCACAATTGCAACCGCGCCCTATCGCAGACGACATGCAGCGTGCCTAGAATCGATGCATCCCGGTAGTTCCCGGGCGCTTCGAGTGAATGGACTCAATGAAGATTCTGTTGACCGGCAGTTCCGGGCGGATCGGGCGTGCGATCTTCGGCGCGCTGGCGGCGGCCCACGAAGTGGTGGGGCTGGATCGCAGCCCATTCGCCACCACCCGCATCATTGCCGATGTCACTGATCATCAGGCCGTGATGCGGGCAGTGCAGGGCGTCGATGCGGTGATCCATACCGCCGCCCTGCATGCACCCCATGTCGGCCTGGTGCCGGATGCGGTATTCCAGCAGATCAATGTGGAGGCGACCGCACACCTGTTGCAGGCTGCCCGCGAGGCCGGTGCACGCCGCTTCGTGCTGACCAGCACCACGGCGTTGTATGGCCATGCGGTGGTGGCGGGCGGTTGCCGCTGGATCGATGAAGATACCGAGCCGCTGCCACGCACCATCTACCATCGCAGCAAGCTGCAGGCCGAGGCGTTGGCTGAAGCCGCTGCGGCGCCGGGCTTCAGCGTGCGCGTGCTGCGCATGGCCCGCTGTTTCCCCGAGCCACCGGAGCGGATGGCGATGTTCCGCCTGCACCGCGGTATCGACGCGCGCGACGTGGCCAGCGCACATGCCGCGCTGCTGCACGATGAGGGCGCTGCCTTCGCACGCTACATTGCCTGCGCACCGACGCCGTTCCTGCGTGAGGATTGCCTGGAACTGGCGACCCAGCCGCGCAGGGTGCTGGCCCGCCGCGCCCCGCAGTTGCTGGCCGAGTTCGAGCGCCGTGGCTGGCCGCTGCCGCTGAGCATTGACCGCGTCTACGACAGTGCACTGATGCGCAGCACACTGGGCTGGCAGCCGCGCTTCGGCCCGGACGACGTGCTGCAGCAGTACGCGGTTGGCAGCATCGAGGTGCTGCCGCGGGCGGAATGGATCAAGGACCGCGTGGCCGAATAGGGCGGCAGCGGGGCGGGTTCCTGACCCGACCCTGAGCAGGTTCAGGAATGTGCAGATGGACCGCCTCAACCTCGTTCGCAGGCGGCCGCTAACCCGGTGCGCTTCCAGCGCCGGGCGTGTCCCGGCGGCCGGTGGCCTGCGCGACGGATCGCGCACCTGCGCGGTGCCCTCGCGGTGCCGGTCGTCCTGAACTGCCTTGCGGATCCTTCCATGCCTTCTCCCCGCTCCGCCGCTGCCCGCCGCCCGGGCAGCATCGCCCACAAGCTGATGCTGGGCACCGCTGCGATCGCGCTGCTGTGCTTCGGCCTGACTGCGTTCCTGATCTACCGCCAGGCCAGCGCCAGCCTGATCGACGCCTCGCGCCAGACCATGGCCAGCGAAGCCACCGCCGAAGCCCGCCAGGTCGCGGCCGATCTGGGCACCGCCTTTGCCAGCAACGACGCCATGGTCGAGGCCGTGCTCGCCCAGCGCGCGCGCGGCGATGTTCCGGACCGTGCCAGCCTGGCTGCCGTGCTGGGCGAGCAGCTGCGCACCCACCCCGAGTGGCTGGGCAAGAGCACCATGTGGGAGGCCGACGCCTTCGATGGCAAGGATGCCGAGTTCGTCAACACTGAAGCGCACGATGCCACCGGTCGTTACATGAGCTACTGGGCCTGGCACGATGGCAAGCCGCAGCAGTCGACGATGACCGACTACACCGAGACGGCCAGTGGCTCCGGTGACTGGTACATGGTGCCCAGCCGCGACAAGCTGGCGAAGGTAAGCGAGCCCTACGCCTACGACATCGGTGGCCAGCAGGTGCTGATGAGCACGCTGAGCACGCCGATCATCGAAAACGGCCGGTTCCTCGGTGTATTCACTGTGGACTTCTCGCTGGCGGCGCTGCAGAAGCACCTGGCCACGCTGAAGCCGATGGGCGCCGGGCGCGTCGAACTGCTCTCGCCGAATGGCGTGGTGCTGGCCTCGGCCAATGCCGCCGAAATCGGCAAGCCACGTGGCGACGCATTGACCCGCAGCATGCTGGCAGACATCGCCGCCGACCGCCGGTTCGAAGCCTTCACTCCGGATGCCGCCGGCAACGTGCGCGTATACGTGCCGCTGCGTGTGGGCGATGCGCCGCAGCGCTTTGCACTGGGTGTGGTGATGCCGCACACGGTGATCGTGGCCGAGGCGCGCCAGCTGCTGTGGCTGACCCTGCTGGTTGGCGTGGTGGCCGCGCTGACGCTGAGTGCCGGTGTCTATGTGCTGCTGCGCCGGTTGGCGATCCGCCCACTGGCCGAAGCCGTGCGCGTGGCCGGCGACGTCGCCGCGGGCAAGCTGGACAGCACCCTGCCGGCACGCAGCAACGACGAAGTGGGCCGCCTGCTGGACGCGATGCAGGGCATGCGGGGGCAGCTGCAGTCGGTGATGGCGGCGCAGGCGGAAATGGCGCGTCGCCATGACGCCGGTGAAATCAGCTACCGCATGGACGCCTCGGCGTTCCCGGGTGAGTACGGCCGGATGGTGGCTGACAGCAACCAGCTGGTGGCCTCCAGCAACGCCGTCACCCAGCGCCTGGTCGACGTGATGCAGCGCTATGCGGTGGGTGACCTGAGCGTGGACATGGAAGCGCTGCCGGGCGAGAAGGCGGTGTTCACCGCTGCAATGGCCACCACCAAGAGCAACCTGGCGGCGATCAACGATCAGATCCAGCAGCTGGCCGCTGCCGCAGCAGCCGGTGATTTCGCGGTGCGCGGCGACACGCTGCGCTTCGACCACGACTTCCGCCGCATGGTGGAAACCCTCAACACCATGATGCAGGTCAGCGACCACAACCTGGCCGAGCTGTCGACGCTGCTGCGCGCGATTGCCGCAGGCGACCTCAGCGCGCGCATGCAGGGCGACTTCCACGGCGTGTTCGCGGTGATGCGCGACGATGCCAACAGCACCGTGCAGCAGCTGACCCAGATCGTTGGCCAGATCCAGCAGTCGGCGGCCAGCATCCGCCTGGCGGCGGGTGAGATTGCCGCCGGCAACAGTGACCTGTCGCGCCGCACCGAGCAGCAGGCGGCGAACCTGGAAGAGACCGCGGCCTCGATGGAAGAGCTGACCTCCACGGTGCGCCAGAATGCCGACCACGCGCTGCAGGCCAACACCCTGGCCGGCTCCGCAGCGGGCGTGGCCAGCGAAGGCGGGCAGGTGGTCAGCCAGGTAGTGCAGACCATGGAACAGATCGAGGCCTCCTCGCAGCGCATTGCCGAGATCATTTCGGTGATCGATGGCATCGCGTTCCAGACCAACATCCTGGCATTGAACGCGGCGGTGGAAGCGGCGCGTGCCGGCGAACAGGGCCGCGGATTCGCCGTGGTCGCCAGCGAAGTGCGCGCGCTGGCCCAGCGCTCGGCAGGTGCGGCCAAGGAGATCAAGGAGCTGATCGACGCTTCGGTGGCGCAGGTCGGCGCCGGTGCACAGCTGGTGCACGGCGCGGGCCGCACCATGCAGGAAATCGTCGGCCAGGTCGGCCGAGTGAACGAGATCATGGCCGAGATCTCGGCAGCCTCGCGCGAGCAGTCGGCGGGCATCGAGCAGGTCAACCAGACCGTGGTGCAGATGGACGAGACCACCCAGCAGAACGCCGCACTGGTGGAAGAGGCCAGTGCCGCCGCGCGTGCGATGGAAGAACAGGCCGAGCAGCTGGCGGTGGCGGTCTCGCGCTTCCGCCTGCAGGCCGAGCCGGTGGCTACGGTCCGCCGCGCAGCCTGATCCTGTTGCGCGCACATGAAGACGCCCGGCCAAGGCCGGGCGTCTTCATGTCTGCTTGATGCTATGCCAGGCCGGAGTGCGGCGGCAGCATCGCGTCAGAACATGCCTTCGAAGGGATTCCAGCTGGCTTTGCCCTTCACCTGCTCCAGGTAGTAGCTGTAGTTGGTGCTGGCGGCAACCAGGAAGTTCATGGCGATGAACAGCGGGCGCGCGATGATGTCCGGCAGGAACAGGGACACGATGCCCAGCACGAGGCCGATGCCGATCACCACCAGCGCCTTGCGCCACATGCCCAGAATGAACAGGTAGATGAAGCCGAAGAAGAAGGCGAAGAAGTTGATGTTGATCTTGAGGCGGTCGCCGAAGGACAGCGCCTTCCAGGCTTCCTTGAAGCGCGGCTCCTTCGGAGCGCCGTGCTGCTGGAAGAAATTGAAGCGGAACTGCCACTTCGGGCTGAAGCGGGAGAGGTCGACGGCGTTCATTGACGATTACGTCCTTGTAGGAAAACGGTTACATGATACGAGGCCGACGGTTCAGGAAACTACCCTCAACCGTCAAAAATGTGACGCGCCCGGCATGTGCAGGCCTGCGGCGGGGCGCCGCACCGTCACCCATCCGCCTTGTTTTTAGGATAGGGTGCGCAGTTCCGCTGCCGCCCCAGCTGAACCCGGGCGGCGGCGGGATGTCCATGGAGGTTGCATGACCACACCTGCTATACCGGAAAACGCACCGGGACCGGTGCTCCTGCCGACACCTGAAGTGGTGCAGGCACAACAACTGCTCGCACGCCAGCAACTGGCGGTAGCGATGGACCGTGCACGCACGGCCGCTACGCAGAACGCGGCCGCGGCCGCGCTGGAAAGCGAGTAATCCGCAACACCGCCGATCGCGCTGGCGTGCTGCCAGCGCGATCGCGGCGCGCGCAGCCGGTCAGAACCGCGCGGTCATGCTCATGAAGTAGCTGCGCCCGGCCACGAAGTAGTCGGTGGAGCCTTCCGCATACAGCTTCTTGTCGGCCAGGTTGCTGACGCCGCCGCGCAGGGTCAGTACCTCGTTGACGTTCCAGGCTGCGGTCAGGTCATACAGGGTGTAGGCCTTGAGGAAGGTCGTGGCGGTACCGGTCTGCTTGCCGGTGTACTGCGCCGACAGGCTGCTGGAAAACACCGTATTGGGCGTCCAGTCCAGCGACGAATAGCCGGAAAACTCCGGCGTATCGATCAGGTTCCTGCCGGTGGTCAGGTTCTTGGCTTCCTTCATCCAGGTGGCCGAGGTGCGCCAGCGCCACTGCTCGCCGAAGCGGAAGTTCACGTTGCCTTCCATGCCGCTGGTACGCGCGCGCTGCACGTTGCTCATGCGCGTCCACCAGATGCCGTTGAACTTGCCCAGGGGCGCGTACTCGATCTTGTTCTTGAAGTCGGTATGGAAGTAGGTCAGGCCGGCATCGAACAGGTCATTGTCGAAGCTGATGCCGATCTCTCGGTTGGTGCTGGTTTCAGGGTCCAGGTCCGGGTTGCCGGCCATGTAGCAGCCACCGCGGGTATAGCCCAGCGGGATCAGCGAGGTGCAGCCGCGGCCGCCGGACTGGGTGGCCGCGCTGGGCGAGTTCTCGGTCAGGCTGGGCGCGCGGAAGCCCTTGGAAACACCACCACGTATCGTCCACTGTTCGGCCGGGTGCCAGACCAGGTAGGCGCGGGGGCTGACGTGGCTGCCGAACTTCTCATGATGATCCAGGCGTGCGCCCACGGTCAGCGCCAGCGTGCGGTGCAGCTTCAGTTCGTCCTCGACAAACAATGCCCAGGTATCCACTTCCAGGTTGGAGCCGCTGACGGCATTGCCGGCATAGTCGATCGGCGCGCGGCCGATGGTATCGGTATTGGTCAGTTCCTGGCGCTTCCACTGGCCACCGACGGCGAACTGGTGTTCAACGCCCAGGGTGAACGGCGTGGTCAGGCTGCCTTCGATGATGGTATCGGTGGCCTCGGAGCGGCCGGTGGCACCGATGTCGTTCTTGTACTCGGTCCAGTACGCGCTGAGCTTCGAGTTGCCGAAGCTCCACTTGCCATCGTGGTTGAGTGCCAGCGAGCTGCGCTTGAGTTCGCTGGCACCCCAGGCGCCTTCGTCCTGCTTTTCCAGCGAGGCGTCGATGAAGGCCTGCTGCACGCCGTGGCCGGCTTCCAGCGACAGTTCCTGCGCATCGCTGAGCTTCCACTGCAGCAGCGCGTCGACATTGCGGTCCTTCTCGCCGGCGTAGGCATTGCCATAGACACCACCGTTGGAGCGGTCGGAGTCGCGGCGCATGCTGTTGGCACCGATGCGCAGGCCGAAGCGCTCGCCGAGCGGGCCGGAGAACGTCGCACCGATCTGCTGGGTATCACCGCGCTTGCCATCACCCGGGCGGGTATAGCTGTGGGTGGCGCTGCCGTTCCAGTCATCACCGATGCGCTTGGTGATGATGTTGATCACGCCGCCCATGGCGTCGGAGCCGTACAGCGACGACATTGGTCCGCGCACCACCTCGATCCGTTCGATCTGGTCGGGCGAGATCCAGTTCAGATCCTGGCGGCCGAGGTCGGGACGGTAGTTGGTCGAGGCCGAGCTGCCCATGCGCTTGCCGTCCACCAGCACCAGCGTGTAATTGGACGGCATGCCACGCAGCTTGATCTTGGACTGCTCGCCGACCGCGCTGAGGCCACCGGTCACGCCCGGCACGCGGCTGAGCAGGGTGGCCAGGTCGTGCACCGGCTGGCGCTCGATGTCCTCACGGCTGATCACGCTGATGCTGGCCGGTGCATCCTTGATCCATTGCTGGTTGCCCGAGGCGGTGACCACCACGGTATCCAGATCCTTGGTGGAGGCATCGGCGCTGGCCTCTGCGGCGGCCAGGCCGGGCAGGGCCAGCAGGCAGGCGGTGGCCAGAGCGCAGGCCAGGCGGGTGCGCGGCAGGCGCGCGGAAGGGGTACGGAACGACAGGGACATGACGGCTTCCATCGGAGGAGGGGGACCCGGTGGAAGCAGCAGGCGCACGCAGACAGCAGGCAGCCCCCTTCCATGGGTCGTTGGGCGCTGGGTTGGAACCGGCGCAGCTGGGTGGGTCTCGGCCGTGCGGAAGACGGTGACCTGCCTGGTTAATGAAATGATAACCGTTCGCGTTTGTTACGATCCAGTACCTGGGGCGACCAAGTGACATCCGTTCCCCTGCCCCGGCACTCGCCTGCTGTTTGCTGAATGGGGATAAATCCCGGCGTAGACCTTCGCACTCGGCTTACATCCGGCGCCCTAGACTGAGCCGCATTTTCGATTCCGCCCCGTTGGAGATCGTGTGGGTTCCGGTAGTGACAGACAGCGACTGCGTGGCGTGACGCCGACGCAGCCAGGACAAGTGCGGGCGCCGGGAAAGCGCGCCGGGAACCTTGGTGCATGCAGCCCGGCCGGGATGGCCGGCCGTGCCGACTGCGCGGAGTAGGCGGCAATGGAGGTGCAGACCATCCATGCGGAAGCAGATACGTCCCGGCTTGATGCCGGCTGGACGCTGCTGCCGGCCGAATCGCCGTTGCAGATGCCCGAGCAGACCCTGCGCGAAGGCCAACTGAAGGTTCGCCGCCACCGCACCTCGCCGCGGCTGATCGGCCTGCGCCGGTTCTATATCTTCGGCGGCACGCTGGCGATGACCGCCATCGCTACCCGGATGATGTGGCGGGTGCTGTCGGCCAATGGCATCAGCGTGCTCGAGGCCTGCCTGCTGGTGCTGTTTGTCGGCCTGTTCGCCTGGATCGCGCTGTCTTTCGCCAGCGCCGTGGCCGGCTTCCTGACTGCCGTGTTCGACCGGGGGTATCGCCTCGGCATCGACCCGGACAAGCCACTGCCGACAGTGCACAGCCGCACCGCGCTGCTGATGCCGACCTACAACGAAGATCCGCGCCGGCTGCTGGCCGGCCTGCAGGCGATCTACGAGTCGGTGGCCGCCACCGGCCAGCTCGACCGGTTCGACTTTTTCGTGCTCAGTGATACCCGGCGCGAAGACATCGCACGGGCCGAGGAGCAGGTGTTCGCCGAACTGCGCGAGCGCGTGCCCGATGGCCAGGCGCGGCTGTTCTACCGCCGCCGTGGCGACAACAGCGGGCGCAAGGCCGGCAACATCGCCGACTGGGTCCGCCGCTTCGGCGGTGCCTACCCGCAGATGCTGATCCTGGACGCCGACAGCCTGATGACCGGCGACAGCATCGTGCGCCTGGTCGCGGGCATGGAGCACAACGCCGACGTCGGCCTGATCCAGACCCTGCCGTCGGTGATCGGCGGACGCACCCTGTTCGCGCGCATGCAGCAGTTCGGCGGCCGTGTGTACGGTCCGGTGATCGCCCGTGGCGTGGCCTGGTGGCACGGTGCCGAGAGCAATTACTGGGGCCACAACGCCATCATCCGCACCCGCGCCTTCGCCGATCAGGCCGGGCTGCCGGCGCTGCCGGGGCGCAAGCCGTTCGGTGGCCACGTGCTCAGCCATGACTTCGTCGAAGCGGCGCTGATGCGTCGTGGCGGCTGGGCCGCGCACATGGTGCCGTACCTGGGCGGCAGCTATGAAGAAGGTCCGCCGACCCTGACCGACCTGCTGGTGCGCGACCGCCGCTGGTGCCAGGGCAACCTGCAGCACGGCAAGGTGGTCGGCAGCCGTGGCCTGCACTGGATCAGCCGCATGCACATGCTGATCGGCATCGGTCATTACTTCACTGCGCCGATGTGGGCGATGCTGATGCTGATCGGCATCGCCATCCCGTTGTTCCAGGAAGGCATCGATTTCAACGCGCTGCTGCACCTGTCGCCCAGCGTGTACTGGCGGGCCCAGGACGAGGAACAGGTGGTGCGCCTGTTCGCGGCGACCATGGCGGTGCTGCTGCTGCCCAAGGTGCTGGGTTACCTGGCGATGCTGCTGGACCCGGTCGACCGCCGCGGGTGTGGCGGTGCCCTGCGCGCGTTCGTCTCGATGCTGGTGGAAACCGTATTGGCCGCGCTGATGGCGCCAGTGGTGATGTACGTGCAGTCGCGCGGCGTGGCCGAAGTGCTGTCCGGCCGCGATTCGGGCTGGGACGCGCAGCAGCGTGACGATGGTGGCATTTCGTGGCTGGCGCTGATCCGTGGCTACGGTGGGCTGGGGGTGTTCGGCGCCTTCATGGGCATGCTGGCCTGGGCGGTGTCGCCATCGCTGGCCGCGTGGATGGCGCCGGTGGTGATCGGCATGGTGCTGGCGGTACCGGTGGTGGCACTGACGTCTTCGCGTGGCCCCGGTGCCTTCCTGCACCGTCTTGGCCTGCTTGATATCCCCGAGGAGAACATCCCGCCGCCGGTGCTGGTACGCGCCGCGCAGCTGCGCCGGGAAGCGGCCGAACAACCGCCGCTGTACTGATCGTCCCGCGGCAGCGGCATAATGCGGCTCGAACTTGAAGGAGCCGCATCATGCTGCAAACGGTGGAACAGGAGACCGGCGCCTCGCCGCAGTGGTCGGTGATCTGGCTGCACGGCCTCGGTGCCGATGGCCACGACTTCGCGCCGATCGTGCCGGAGCTGGTGCGTCCGCATTGGCCGGCGCTGCGCTTCGTGTTCCCGCATGCACCGGTGCGGCCGATCACGATCAACAACGGCGTGCCGATGCGCGGCTGGTACGACATCGTCGGCATGGATTTCCGATCGCGCGCCGACATGGTGGGCGTGCAGGAATCGGTGGTGCAGCTGGATGCGCTGATCGCGCGCGAGATCGAGCGTGGCATCGCGCCGGAGAAGATCTTCCTGGCCGGTTTCTCGCAGGGGGGCGCGATCATCCTGACCGCCGCGCTGTCACGCACTGCGCCGCTGGCCGGCCTGATCGCGCTGTCCACCTACCTGCCCGAAGCCGACGGCGCAAAGCGCGCTGAAGGCGCCGTGCAGGTGCCGGTGTTCATGGCCCATGGCAGCAGCGATCCGGTGATTCCGCAGGCGGTGGCCGCACACAGTGTGCAGGCACTGCAGGCGCTGGGCCTGGAGGTGGAATGGCACAGTTACCCGATGGCCCACCAGGTCTGCGCCGAAGAGATCCAGGCGCTGGGTGACTGGTTGCAGGAACGCCTGGGCGCTGCCTGACCCATGCCGCCGGCCAGCGCCCCGCCCTGGATGCCGGAACTGTGCCGCCTGCCGCGGCTGGCGGCGATGCTCGGCCTGGCCGAACTGGTGGTGGTGGTGCTGGCCCTGGCCCCGGATGGCAGCCGCCACTGGACTATGGGCGAACTGCTGTCGGCCAGTGGTTTCGCGTTGTGGCTGGCGCTGGCCGTAACGGCCAGCCTGTGCCTGCTGCGGAACGCGTTGTCGAGGTTGCCACAGGTTCTGGGGGCGGTCTCGGCCATCGCACTGGCGACGCTGATCGCGGTGGTCTGCGCGGGCATCGTGCATGCCCTGTACGCGGTGCTTGGCGACAGCTTCGCTCGCGGCATCAGCTTCTGGCGCTTCACGCTGGGCAGCGCGGCGACGACGGCGCTGATCACTGCCTTGGCCCTGCGCTACTTCTATGTGAGTGATCGCTGGGCCGCGCAGGTACAGGCCAACGCACGCGCACAGGCCGATGCCCTGCAGGCGCGGATCCGCCCGCATTTCCTGTTCAACAGCATGAACCTGATCGCCAGCCTGCTGCATCGCGACCCGGTCGTGGCCGAGCGTGCGGTACTGGACCTGTCCGATCTGTTCCGTGCCGCGCTGGGGGCGGGCGAGGGTGATTCCACCCTGCGTGACGAATGCGAGCTGGCCGAGCGCTACCTGTCGATCGAATCACTGCGCCTGGGCGAGCGCCTGCAGGTGCGCTGGCAGCGCGACGAACCGCTGCCCTGGGATCTTCCCCTGCCTCGCCTGGTACTGCAGCCGCTGGTGGAGAACGCCGTGCTGCATGGCATCTCGCGGCTGCCCGAGGGTGGCGCCATCGAGTTGCAGCTGATGCGCGAGGGTAATGAACTGCAGATCTGCGTGCGCAATCCGGCGCCCGACCCGCAGGCCCCCGGGCTGGCCCTGGCGCGCGGTGCCGGCCATGCCCAGCACAGCATCGGCCATCGGCTGGCCTGGCGCTTCGGCAGCGCCGCGCGGATGACGGCTGGCTGGAGCGAGGGCTACTATGCCTGCCAGGTGACAGTGCCGATCCAGTGAGGGAGCGATCGTGAGGGTAGTCATCGCCGATGACGAACCGCTGGCGCGTGAGCGCCTGCGCAGCCTGTTGGCCGCGCAGGACGGCGTGGATGTGGTGGCCGAAGCCGGCAACGGCGAGCAGGCCCTGCACGCGTGCGCGGAGCTGCAGCCGGACCTGGTCCTGCTGGATATCGCCATGCCCGGGCTGGATGGCCTGGAAGCCGCCCGCCACCTGGCCAGCTTCGAGCCACGGCCGGCGGTGGTGTTCTGCACCGCTTACGATGCGCATGCGCTGTCGGCGTTCGAGGCGGCCGCGATTGATTACCTGATGAAGCCGGTACGTGCCGAGCGTCTGGCCGCGGCCATCGCGCGCGCGCGCACGTTCCTGGCTGGCCGCGATGGCCAGCCACAGGACCACCGCGGGCAACAGGCGCGCAGCATGCTGTGCGCGCGCCTGCGCGGCAGCCTGCGCTTGATTCCGCTGGACGACATCCATTACCTGCAGGCCGAAGAGAAGTACGTGGTGGTGCACCACGCGCGCGGCGAGGACCTGATCGAAGAGTCGCTGAAGTCGCTGGAAGAAGAGTTCGCCAGCCGCTTCATCCGCATCCATCGCAACTGCCTGGTGGCACGCCATGAGCTGGTGGAGCTGCGTCGTGGCACGGGTGGGCAGGTGCAGGCGATGTTGCGCCATGGCAAGCAACCGCTGGAAGTCAGCCGCCGCTGCGTGGCGACGCTGAAGCAGGAACTGCGGCATCTGTGAGTGTTCCGCGCGGCCTGCGGCCGCGACTGCTTACAGATCAACATCAAGATCAACAGCAACAGCAACAGCAACAGCAACAGCAACAGCGGGTCATGGCTCGGTATTTCTACGTGCTGGGTCGGGCCCGGGGGGGGGGGGGGGGGGCCCGCCCCGGACAAACCAGCGCGCCCGCGGGGGG